>NZ_JFJW01000175.1:0-25202 GCF_000611125.1 Cupriavidus sp. SK-4 | reverse complement strand
GGCACCGACACCGGCGGCTCGATCCGCCAGCCGTCGTCGTTCTCGGGCATCACCGGCATCAAGCCGACCTACGGCCGCGTGTCGCGCTACGGCATGATCGCCTTCGCCTCGTCGCTGGACCAGGCCGGCCCGATGGCCCATAGCGCCGAAGACTGCGCGCTGCTGCTCAACACCATGGCCGGCTTCGACCCCAGGGACTCCACCAGCATCACGCCCGCGCAGGGCGGCGTGGACGAGGACTACACCCGCCTGCTGGGCCAGCCGCGCGCCGGCGCCACCGCCGAGCGCCCGCTCGCCGGCCTGCGCATCGGCCTGCCCAAGGAATACTTCGGCAAGGGCCTGTCGGCCGACGTCGAGCAGGCCGTGCGCGCCGCGCTGGCCGAGTATGAAAAGCTGGGCGCCACGCTGGTCGAGGTGACGCTGCCCAAGACCGAGCTGTCGATCCCGGTGTACTACGTGATCGCGCCGGCCGAGGCCTCTTCCAACCTGTCGCGCTTTGACGGCGTGCGCTACGGCCACCGCGCGGCCGAATACCGCGACCTGCTCGACATGTACAAGAAGAGCCGCGCCGAAGGCTTCGGCGCCGAGGTCAAGCGCCGCATCATGGTCGGCACCTATGTGCTGTCGCACGGCTACTACGACGCCTACTACCTGCAGGCACAGAAGATCCGCCGCATCATCGCCGACGACTTCCAGCGCGCCTTCGCCCAGTGCGACGTGATCATGGGACCGGTGGCGCCGACGGTGGCGTGGAAGCTGGGCGAGAAGACCTCGGACCCGGTGCAGATGTACCTGGCCGATATCTTCACGCTGTCCACCAGCCTGGCCGGCCTGCCCGGCATGAGCGTGCCGTGCGGCTTCGGCGAGGCCGGCATGCCGGTGGGCCTGCAGCTGATCGGCAACTACTTCGACGAAGCGCGCCTGCTGCAGACCGCGCACGCGTTCCAGCAGGCGACCGACTGGCACCTGCGCCGTCCGGGCAAGGCATGAACATGACCGCGCGCTCCTCGCTGACCCTGCGCCTGATGGCCGCGGCCGCGCTCGCCGCGGCGGTGGCCGGCTGCATCCCGCTGCCGGGCGGGCTGGGCCGGCCCGCTCCAATCGCCAGCCGCGACATCGACCTGGCCGGCGACTGCCGCCGCACCGAGGAAGACGGCTTCCGCGAAGACGCCCAGCTGCGCGTGTCGGACAACAGCGTGCAGCAGCTGTCGTGGAAGCTGTGGGTAGGCAAGCGCGGCTCGTGCAGCTTCAACCTGGCGGACTTCCGCCAGGTCCAGAAGAAGCCGCATATCGAGCTGCGCGCCAATGACGGCAGCGGCTGCAAGCTGATGGTCTGGCAGGATCCGCGCCGCGTTACGCTGGCGCACGCCAACTGCCAGCAGCGCTGCACCCCCGGCATCTACGAAGAAGCCTGGCCCGTGATGTTCGAGCCGGGCAGCGGCGCCTGCGCCCGCACGCGCTGAAGCCACCGAAGCCGGCCATGACCCACACACCCGCCACCCCGCAACGCTCGCTGTGCACCGCCCGCCCGGCGGTGGCGGTGCTGCGCGCCGCGGTGGCACTGGGGCTGGGCGCATGGCTGGCCGGCGCATCCGCGCATACACCGGACCTGCCCGCCCCCGCGCTGGCACAGCCGGCGCCGCTGACGCCTGCCGGCGTGCTGGCGCCGAATGCGGTGAGCCGGGCCGCGCCAGGATCCGCGGCCACGGCATCCGTGCCCGCGCAGCGCGTCGAGCTGCGCGGCGATGCGGCCACGCCCGCGCTAACCGCCTACTGGTTCCTGCCGCGCGAAGGCACCAGCCAGCGCGCGCTGCCCGTGGTGGTGGCATTGCACGGCTGCGGCGGCCTGCTGTCCGCGCGCCCCTCGCGCGCGGGCGCCACGGGAACCGACAAGGCGGACGTTTCCGGAATGCTGCAGCAACGCTACCGCGAATACGCACACTGGCTGACCGAGCGCGGCTATGCCGTGCTGATGCCCGACAGCTTCAGCGCGCGCGGCAGGCCCCACGGCATCTGCTCCGACCCCATCGACACGCGCGGCATCGACGACCGCACGCGCCGCGCCGATGCGCTGGCCGCGCTGCGCTGGGTGGCGCAGCAGCCGGCGGTCGACACCGCGCGCATCGTGCTGCTGGGCTGGTCCAACGGCGCGCAGGCGGTGCTGGCCACCGTCGATGCCAGCCGCCCGTGGCCGGCCGGCACGCCCCAGGTGGAGCGCGCCGTGGCGTTCTACCCGGGCTGCAAGCGCGCCGTGCAGCAGCACAACTTCCGCCTGCGCGCGCCGATGCTGCTGATGATCGGCGGCGCCGACGACTGGACGCCCGCCACCCGCTGCGCCATGCTGCAGAGCGCGGTGCTGGCGCGCCAGCCGGGCGCGCGCTTCCGGCTGGAGATCTACCCGGGCGCCTATCACGGCTTTGACGGCACCAGCGAGCTGCATATGCGCCGCGACGTGCCGGCGGGCATGCGCAAGACCCAGGGCGTCACCGTCGGCGGCGATGCGGTGGCCCGCGTGGCCGCGCTGGCCCAGCTCGACTCATGGCTTGCCAGCCCCGACCCCTGAGGGCCGGGGCAAGACCAGACTGAACCCCGGAGCGGCGCCGCCGCTCCACCGCAACAGACAGAACCGAAAGAACCGAACAGGAATACCGCCATGCAATGGGAAGTGGTGATCGGCCTCGAAACGCACGCTCAGCTTTCGACGGCCTCCAAGATTTTTTCCGGCACCTCCACCGCCTTCGGGGCCGAGGCCAACACGCAGGCCTCGCCGGTGGACCTGGCGCTGCCGGGCGTGCTGCCGGTGCTCAACCAGGGCGCGGTCGAGCGCGCCATCCAGTTCGGCCTGGCGATCGGCGCCACCATCGCGCCGCGCAGCGTCTTTGCGCGCAAGAACTACTTCTACCCCGACCTGCCCAAGGGCTACCAGATCAGCCAGTATGAGATCCCGGTGGTACAGGGCGGCACCATCACCATCCAGGTCGAAGGCAAGAAGGGCGAGTTCTACGAAAAGACCGTCAACCTGACCCGCGCCCACCTGGAAGAAGACGCGGGCAAGTCCCTGCATGAAGACTTTGCCGGCATGACCGGCATCGACCTGAACCGCGCCGGCACCCCGCTGCTGGAAATCGTCACCGAGCCCGACATGCGCAGCGCCGCCGAAGCCGTGGCCTATGCCAAAACGCTGCACTCGCTGGTGGTGTGGCTGGGCATTTGCGATGGCAACATGCAGGAAGGCAGCTTCCGCTGCGACGCCAACGTGTCGGTGCGCCCGCTCGGCCAGAAGGAATTCGGCACCCGCCGCGAGATCAAGAACCTGAACTCGTTCCGCTTCCTGCAGCAGGCCATCGAGTACGAAGTGCAGTGGCAGATCGCCGAGATCGAGGACGGCCGCAAGATCCAGCAGGCCACCGTGCTGTTCGACCCGGAAACCGGCGAGACCCGCGCGATGCGCACCAAGGAAGACGCGCACGACTACCGCTACTTCCCCGATCCGGACCTGATGCCGCTGGAAATCGATGCGAGCTGGGTCGAGCGCGTGCGCGGCGAGCTGCCGGAACTGCCGGCGGCAATGCAGGCGCGCTTTGTCTCGCAGTACGGCCTGTCGGCGTATGACGCCACCACGCTGACCGCGACCAAGGCCTTCGCCACCTACTACGAGGCCGTGGTGGCCGACGCCGGCGCCGCCAACGCCAAGCCCGCGGCCAACTGGCTGATGGGTGACGTGGCCTCGCAGCTCAACCGCGAAGGCATCGCCATCGACGCCGCACCGGTCACGCCGGCGCAACTGGCCAGCCTGCTCGCGCGCATCGCCGACGGCACCGTATCGAACAACACCGCCAAGAAGGACGTGTTCCCGGCGATGTGGGCCGGCGAGCACGGCGGCGATGCCGACGCCATCATCGCGGCCAAGGGCCTGAAGCAGATGTCCGACACCGGCGAGCTGGAGAAGATCATCGACGACGTGCTGGCCGCCAACGCCAAGTCGGTCGAGGAATTCCGCGCGGGCAAGGAGAAGGCATTCAATGCGCTGGTCGGGCAGGCGATGAAGGCCACCAAGGGCAAGGCCAATCCGGCGCAGGTGAATGAGCTGCTAAAGAAGAAGCTGGGGTAATGGGGTAAGGGCGACAGGACCAGCGAACCGCCAGCGGCAGGCGTATCCTACTGGCCTGCGCCAAAAGTCAGGAGATCCCCATGAGCTGGTCCGCCCACCAATACGTCGCCTTCGAAGACGAACGCACCCGCCCGGTCCGCGACCTGGTGGCTGCCATCCCCAACGAGATCGCGCGCAGCGCGGTGGATATCGGCTGCGGTCCGGGCAACTCCACCGAGGTGCTGCTGGCGCGCTATGCGGGGGCGTCGGTGACCGGGCTGGACAGCTCGCAGGACATGATCGACGCGGCGCGCAAGCGCCTGCCCGACGTGCAGTTCCGCGTGGCCGACATCGGCGCCTGGGACGAGGCCGGGCCCTATGACGTGATCCTGGCCAATGCCGTGCTGCAGTGGCTGCCCGACCACGCCAGCCTGTTCCCGGCACTGGTATCCAGGCTCGCTCCCGGCGGCACGCTGGCCGTGCAGATGCCGGACAACCTGGAAGAACCCGCGCACCGGCTGATGCGCCAGGTGGCGGCGGAAGGCCCGTGGGCAGAAAAGCTCGCCGGCGCCAGCAAGGCCCGCGCCGAGCGCGCCCCGGCGCAGTGGTTCTACGAGCTGCTGCGCCCGCTGTGCCAGCGCGTGGATGTATGGCTGACCACGTACCACCACCCGCTGGCGGGCGGCCCGGCCGCGGTGGTGGAGTGGTTCAAGGGCAGCGGCCTGCGCCCCTTCCTGCAGCCGCTGGACGAGGCCGAGCGCGCCGCCTACCTGGCGCGCTACCAAACCGAGATTGCCAAGGCGTACCCGGCGCTGCCGGACGGGTCGGTGCTGCTGCCGTTCCCGCGCCTGTTCATCGTCGCGACGCGCTGAGGTCCTACGCAGGCTTGTGGCAGACCGCTTCGATGTTGTGCCCGTCCGGGTCCAGCACGAAGGCGCCGTAGTAGTTGGCATGGTAGTGCGCGCGGATGCCCGGCGCGCCGTTGTCGCGCCCGCCCGCGGCCAGCGCCGCGCTATAGAAGGCATCGACGGTCTCGCGGCTGTCCACGCGGAAGGCCACGTGCAGCGGCGGCTGGTTGGGCGTGCCGCGGTGGATCCAGAAGTCGGGTTGCCCCGGCGGGCCGAAGCCGGCCACGTCGGTGCTGCCGGTGACGCTGGCCGGGAATTCCTTGTCCAGCACATAGCCGATGGCGCCCAGCGCCGCCTGGTAGAAGGCACGGCTCTTGCCGTAGTCGCTGACGCTTACGCCGGTGTGGTCGATCATGGGTCGCTTCCTTTCAAGGGTGGGAGGGAGCTCAGGCCAGGTCCAGCACGCTCATGGTGGCGTTCAGGCGGCTGACCAGCACGGATTCACCGTGGACGTCGGCAAAGACATCCGCCTCCACCACGATGATCGCGCGGCCGGACTTGAGCACATCGGCACGGCAGCGCAGCCGTTCGCTGCGCACGGCCCTGAGCAGGTTGATCTTGAACTCCGCGGTGACCACGTGCTGGCCTGCCGCCAGGATGGTGGATGCCGCCGCGCCCGCGGTGTGGTCCGCGATGGTGGCCTGCACGCCCGCATGGACGATGCCGCCATGCTGCAGGTGGCGCGCAGAAATGGCCAGCGTGGATTCGCACCAGCCGGGCCCGCAGTCCGCCAGCGTGATGCCGACGTCGTTGACGAACGCGGCCTGGCGGAAGCCGGCCTCGATGGTGTCGCGCAGCAGAAGCCGTTCCTGTTCGGTGGTCATGGCTGTTCCTTGTCGGGTCACTGCATCACCGGGATGTGCGCATTCCAGCGTGAAGGCGCCGGCCTGTCAACCATCCATGCGCCTCTTGCGCCGCGCGGAAGCGGGCCGGCGTGCTGTCGCCTACACTGGAAGCATCCGCGTCCCGCATGCGCACCTGAGCGCATGAAGACCGCCGTGACCACCAACGCCCATCCCCCAACCCTACGCCGCAAGACGCGGCCCGCCGCCGCCTTTGCCGCGCTGACGCAGGCAAGCCTGGCGCGCATCGAAGCGAGCCTGGCCCAGTTGCTGCACCGCGACGAGGCCGAAGACCTGCACGCGCTGCGCGTGGCGGTGCGCCATGCGCGCGCGGTGCTTTGGGCCCTGGGGCCGTCGTTGCCGCGGCAGGAGCGCGATCGCTGGAAGCATGACCTGCGCATGCTGGCGCGCGCCACCAGCGACGTGCGCGACTGGGACGTATTCCTGGCCGAAACCATTGCCCCGGCACGCAAGCTGGAACCGGACGATACCGTGCTGTCGGCCATCGCCGACACCGCCCGAGAGCGCCGCGACACCGCACGTCAAACCATGCTGTCGGCCCTGGCCGGCTACCGTGACTGGCCGCTGCCCGCGCTGCATCGCGACCTGGCGCACCTGGCCCATCTGGCCGCCCGCGCCCGCAGTGACTGTGGCCGCCTCGGGCCCTTTGCGCGCAAGCGCGTGCGCCGCGGCCGCAAGCGCCTGCGTGCGCTGGCAAAGGCTGCACGCCGCGGCGATCCCCGCGCGGTGCATAAGCAGCGCATCGCCGGCAAGCGGCTGCGCTATGTGATCGAGGCATTCGCGCCGGTGCTGCCATCCCGCTACACCAGGGACCTGCATCGCAAGCTGGTCAAACGGCAGGCGAAGCTCGGCCGCTTTGTCGACGGCATCGTCGCGCGCCGGCTGCTGGCCGACTGCCTGGAGGCGCAGGCAGTGCCGGACGAGGCGCCGCCGCGGCCGCTTCCCGGCGCCAGCTGACCACCCCGCCCGCCATGGCGGCCTGCCCACCGCGTGCCACGCCAACTGCACCCGATCTGCGACAATAGCGCCATGACTGCTCCCCAGGTTCCCATTGCCGCCATCGCCACCGCGCCCGGACGCGGCGGCATCGGCGTGGTGCGTGTGTCGGGCCCCGATGTCGGCCCCGTGATGCGCGCCGTCTGCGGCCAGGCGCTGAAGCCGCGCCACGCCACCTACCTGCCGTTCCTCGATGGCCATGGCAAGGTCATCGACCACGGCCTGGCGCTGTATTTCCCGGCGCCCAATTCCTATACCGGCGAGGAAGTGCTCGAGCTGCAGGGCCACGGCGGCCCGGTGGTGATGCAGATGCTGCTGACGCGCTGCCTGCAAGCGGGCGACGGCATCGGCCTGCGCCTGGCAGAGCCCGGCGAGTTCACGCGGCGCGCCTTCCTCAACGACAAGCTCGACCTGGCCCAGGCCGAGGCCGTGGCCGACCTGATCGAAGCCAGCACCGAGGCCGCGGCGCGCTCGGCGGCGCGTTCAATGGAGGGCGAATTCTCCAACGCCATCCGCCAGCTTGTGGATAAGGTCATCCACCTGCGCATGCTGGTGGAAGCCACGCTGGACTTCCCCGAAGAAGAGATCGATTTCCTGGAGCAGTCCGACGCCCGCGGCCAGCTTGCCACCATCCGCACCGAACTGGGCGGCGTGCTGGCGCAGGCGCGCCAGGGCGCGCTGCTGCGCGAGGGCCTGTCGGTGGTGCTGGCGGGCCAGCCCAACGTGGGCAAGTCGTCGCTGCTGAACGCGCTGGCCGGCGCGGAGCTGGCCATCGTCACGCCCATCGCCGGCACCACGCGCGACCGCGTGCGCGAGACCATCCAGATCGACGGCATCCCGCTGCATATCATCGACACCGCCGGCCTGCGCGAGCACACCGCCGACGAAGTCGAGCGCATCGGCATCGAACGCACCTGGGACGCCATCCGCCGCGCCGACATCGTGCTGCACCTGGTCGACGCCACCGACTACCTGCGCCATGGCCTGTCGGAGATTGACGACGCCATCGACGACCAGCTCAGCGGCCAGTTGCCGCCGGGCTCGCCGATCGTGCGCATCGTCAACAAGATCGACAAGGCGCCCGCGGTCGGCGATGTCGTCTTCGGCGGCAACCGCCCGCACGTGGTCGCCGCCAACGGCCCCAACCCGACCGAGATCTGGATCTCGGCACGCACCGGGGCCGGCATTGAACTGCTGCGTCGTGAGCTGCTGCGGCTGGTGGGCTGGCAGTCGGGCAATGAAGGCAACTTCCTGGCGCGCGAACGGCACCTGACAGCGCTGCGGAATGCGCAATCGCACCTGGATATCGCCGCGGAGCAGGCCGAGCACCAGGCGCAGGCGCTGGACCTGTTTGCCGAAGAGCTGCGGCTGGCGCAGGATTGCCTGAACGGCATTACGGGTGAGTTCACCAGTGATGATCTGCTGGGGACGATCTTTACGCGGTTCTGCATCGGCAAGTGATACCCGCAGGAACGGCCCCATGTCGCTGCGCGGAAGCCACCGGTACAAGTAAACTGCAGGCCACTCCCTGACATGCCGGCGCCGGCCCTTCGGCGCCTCTCCCGCCATGCGCCTGACCCTCATCACCTTCGGTACCCAGGGCGACTGCCGCCCCATGGTCGCGCTGGGCCTTGGCCTGCGCGCCGCCGGCCACGACGTGCTGATGCTGGGCGAACGCTCGGCAGCGACGCTCGCGGCAGAGCACGGCCTGGCCTTTGCGCCGATGGCAGGCGATATCCAGCAGACGCTGGCACCGGGCGGCGCGCTGCACAAGCTGATGACCGAAGGCGGCAACGTCGCCGAGGCCACGCGGGCATTCGCGCGGATTGCCGAGGACAATACCGAGGCGTGGATGGCGCAGTTGGCGGAGGCCGCGCGCGCTGCCGATGGCATCGTGTTCTCGGGGCTGACGGCGTATGTGGCGCTGTCGGTCGGCGAGCAGTTGGGCAAGCCGGTGATCGGCGCGGGCATGTTCCCGATCTCGCCGACGCGGGCCTTTCCGTCCGCGCTGCTGCCGCCGTTCAGGATGCCGGGGTGGGCCAATCGCGCCAGCCACCACGTGATCAACTTCGTGCTGTGGCGCATGTTCCGTACCGCTACCAATGCTGCGCGCTCCAGGCTGTTCGGCGCATCAGCGCGCAAGGCGATGTGGGCGGACTTTCCGACGCTGTACGCGATCTCGCCGCAGCTGGTGCCGCGTCCGCATGACTGGCATGACGACTGGCTGGTGAGCGGCGCGTGGACCATGCCGCCGCAGCCGGACTGGCAACCGGACGCGCCGCTGCGCGACTTCCTGGCGGCCGGCGAGGCGCCGCTGTATATCGGCTTTGGCAGCATGGCGGGCTTTGACCGGCACAAGGTGGTGACGGCGCTGATGCAGGCGGTCGATGGCCGGCGCGCACTGTTCTATCCGGGCTGGAGCGGCATCGACGTGGCGGCGTTGCCATCCAACTTCCACGTGGTGGGCGCCACCCCGCATGACTGGCTGTTGCCGCGCGTGTCGGCGGCAATCCATCACGGCGGTGCGGGCACCACGCATGCGGCCGCGGCGGCGGGCGTGCCGGCGATCGTGCTGCCGTTTGCGGGCGACCAGTTCTTCTGGGCGGGCCGGCTGGCGGCGCTGGGCGTGGCGCCGCGTCATGTCGCCGGGCACAAGATCGACGCGCCGCGGCTGGCGTCGATGATCGCCTTTGCCGAGCAACCGGCCACGCGCGAACAGGCCGCCAGGCTGGGCCGGGCGATGGCCGCCGAGCGTGGCGTCGACCATGCCGTGGCGGCGATTGAGCGCTTTTGCGGCAGGCAGGGCGCATAATCCCGTTCCGCCTTCCGCATTCACTGACGCAGGACCTTCCGATGTTGAACCGTACCCAGCAAATCCTTATTGCCATCGTCGCCGTGGCTGTCCTTGGCATGTTGTGGTTTGCCGGCAATGACCGCCGCGATGATGTCGGCGGTGCCGCGCCCGAGGCGCAGGCCGAAGCCAGCGCGGTGCCGGCCAGCGTGGTGCGCGGGGTGCCGCGCGATGGCACGCTCGACCCGATCAGCATCGACCCGGAGCGCCCCGCGGACCGCCTGCCGCAGCTCCAGGCCGACACGCTGCTGAATGACTACCGCGACAACCCCACGGAAGCCGACACCCGCTACCTGGGCCAGTACCTGATCGTCGAAGGCGTCGCCAGCGGCATTCGCCGCGAGCGCGACCAGGTCTTTGTCGATATCCGCACCAACGATCCGGGCGTGAATGTGCGCGCACTGCTGCTGCAACGCCAGATCTGCGGCCCGGCAGGGCGGGTGTGCGAGGTGGAAGCCCGAGCCACCATGGTGAGGCGCGGCCAGAAGGTGGCGCTGGAATGCAATGGCGCAGGGCTGGCGGATGGCGCACCGCTGCTGCGCGACTGCCTGCTGCGCGGCGGCGCCAACTGATCGCGCTTGTCCTAGATTCCGGAGTCCCGCCATGCAATCCGTTCTGTCCGTCCTTGCCATCCTGATCATGGTGGCCACCATCGTCGGCGTGGTTTCGCCCGCCTGGCTCAGCCAGACGCTGTTTGGCGGCAGACCCGTCACGCGGCTGCAGGTCGCAGTCATCGGGGTCTGCCTTGCCGGGCTTTGCCTGGTCCTGGTGGGCCGGCTGGCGCAAGGCGGCGGCGCGGGCGGCTGAGGCGCCACCCCGGCGCAGAAGCGGCCGTTTTGCGCTTCTGTTTGGACGATTGGATCGGCGTACCGGCGCCTACAGTGTGAAGGTATGCGGTGGCCACTGTGTCTTGCATGGCAGCCCGCCCCAGCCACACAGGACATCCATGTACAAAGCTCTGCTGGCCGCAGGCCTTGGCCTGCTGATCACCGGTTGCTCGACCTACCAGGCAGTGACCCCGGTCGACCGGCCCGACCGCACCGATCCCCTTGTCGCGTTCCAGGTGCCCGCTGGCGGCGGCCCGCTGGGCAACTACGGCGCCAACGGCACGCTTCTGTGCGTGGTGGTGAACCCGGTCACGGGCAATGACTTTGTCGAGAACTTTCTCTCATCGCTGCGGCGGCGCAATTTCGAGGTGAAGGTGCTGCAGGCGCAGACCTCGATCGCGGCGTGCCCGGTGGTGGCGCTGTACACGGCGCGCAGCGCCTGGTACTGGAATGCGTACCTGAACAGCGCGGACATCACCGTGTTCCGCAACGGCGACCGTGTCGGCAAGGCCATCTATAACGCCAACCGCAGCGCGGGCGGGCTCAACCTGAGCAACTTCGTGCAGCCGTCGTCCAAGCTGGATGAACTGGTCGAGCAACTGTTCCCCGGCATGCTGCCGCCGCCCCCGCCGCCGGCGGGCACGGCCACCCCGGCGGCCTAGCCTGTTTGCAGACAACCGGAGGGCCGGACCATGCCTCTCTGCGCAGCATCCTGCCGGGCGCAGCCGCGCCCGGCCCAGCGTACCCGGATCAGCGCTCCAGCCGGCCCAGGCGCACCACGGTCACGCCCGGGCGCAGTTGGCGCAGCGAGGGCATCACCAGCACGCAATCCGGATACGGCGTCACCACTGGCTCGCCGTCGCGCCAGCCGATTACGGCCCCGGCCTCGGTGAAGGTCTCCAGCCCGGTATAGGGGCCGGCAAAGCGGAAATCCATGCTGGTGGCCACCACCGGCTCGGTCACGCGCACCACGCGCTGCGTGGCGGGCAGCGGCTGCAGCCAGCCCGCGGGCAAGTCGCTTGCATCGATCACGCCGGCATGCAGCAGGAAGCGTGCGGTACTGTCCTGCGCCACGGTCACGGCGGCGGGCTCCCAGTGCTGGCCGCATTCGATCAGCAGTGCATTGCGCGGGCTGGCGGCATCGCCAAAGCCATCGTAGTCGCGCATGCGGCGGCCTTCGGGGTGGCCTTCGTCGACGATCACATCGGCCGGCGCGCCCAGCGCGCGCGCCAGGGCGATGCCCTTGTCGAGCGGGCCGGAGACGATCAGCGGCCGGCTTTTCTCATGCATCGAATGCAGGTCCAGCAGCAGCTCGACGGTGTCGATCACCGGGCGCATGGCGCGCGCGCGGCGCAGCTCCGATGAATCCAGGCTGGCATCATCCAGCACCCTGGCGGTCCATACGCGGTTGAAATCCTGGTCGACAAAGCGCGATGCGTCGGGCCTGGCGGCATCGAAGCGGTGGTACGCGTCGACGTTGGCAAACGCCAGCGTCAGCCGGCCGCGGCGCGGGCGCAGGCCGTGGTCCAGCAGCGCCTTGACGGCGATGGCGCCGCAGACCTCGTTGCCGTGGGTCAGCGCGTTGACCATCACGTGCGGGCCGGGCTGGCCGCTGTCGAAGGTGTACAGGTAGCGGATGCCGGTGTTGCCGGCGGCGTAGGCGCGGATGTCGGGGAACGCGACATCGACTGGGTAGGCGTCGATCGGTGCGGGGGGCTGGGTCATGGGAATCGGTGCGTTCAGGGCGCCTGGCGGGTCGTATGCCTGCGGGGTCGTTGTTGTGAATCGAGTTGAGGAAGGGCGGCGGGCACTTGCAGAAGCGACGCCGCCCCGCAACCTCAATTACTCATGAATGCCAGCGGTCTGCACGATGGTGCGATAGCGCCCCGTCTCGCGCTTGATAAAGCTGCCGAACTGAGCCGGGTTGGCCGGCGCCACTTCCACGCCGGCTTCTGCCAGCTTCTTCTTCACATCCGGCATGGCCAGCACGGCCTGCATCTCGGTGTTCAGGCGCTCCACCACCGCTTGCGGCAGCCTGGCCGGGCCCATCAGGCCGAACCACACGCCCATGTCGACGCCCTTGAGCGCGGGCGTCTCGGCCAGCGCGGGCACGTTCGGCGCCACTGGCGAGCGCTTGGCGTTGGTCACGCCGTAGGCCTGCACGCGGCCGGCCTGGATATGCGGCAGCGCCGACGACAGCACCATCACCGCCAGGTCGATCTGGCCGCCGAGCAGGTCGGTGGCCATGGCCGACGCGCCCTTGTACGGCACGTGCGTGATATTGACCTTGCCCTGCTGCTTGATCAGCTCGCCGGCCAGGTTCAGCGGCGTGCCCACGCCCGACGAGGCATACGACAGCTTGCCCGGCTGGGCCTTGGCCAGCGCAATCAGCTCGGCCGCGTTCCTGGCCGCCAGGCCGGGCTTGCCGACCAGCACCATCGGCTGGGTGCCGACGAAGGTCACCGGCGCCAGGTCCTTCTCGCCGTCGTAGCGCACGGCGGAGTTGGTCAGGCGGGCGATCGACACTTCACTGCCCGAGCCCATCAGCAGGGTGTAGCCGTCGGCCTCGGCCTTGACCACCTTGGCTGCGCCGATGGTGCCGCCGGCGCCGCCCAGGTTCTCGATCACCACGCTCTGGCCGAGGCGCTTGCCCAGTTCCGGGGCGATGGTCCGGGCCACCAGGTCGACGCTGCCGCCGGCGGTGTAGCCCACCACCAGCGTGATCGGCTTGGCGGGCCAGGTGGAGGCGACGGCGCCGGCGGAAGCGGCAAGGCAGAGTGCGGCAGCGGCCGCGCGCAGGATGGTCTTCATGGTCTTGGCTCTGGGGGTCCCGGAATGGTTGTTGTGGAGCGATGGTAGTGAGCGCGGAACCGGCCCGGCGTGCAGCTTTGGCAAGGGCGGTTGCCGATTCGGCAATGGTCGCAGAAGGGGTCGCCGAAGGCGCATCAGCGCGGTGCCTGCACCGCCGCCTGCCAGAAGGCCTCGGCCAGCGGGCGCATCGGCGCGCGCGGGCGGTACAGGCGGATATCGAGCGCCAGGTCGCCGCCATCATCGCTGCGTACGCCGCTGATGGCACGCACCAGTCGCCCGGCGTGCAGGTCGTCGGCAATCAGCCGTGCCGGCAGCCAGGCCAGGCCCATGCGCTGGCGCACCATCTCGTGCACCGACTCGGCAAAGTCGCTGACCGCGATCACGTCCAGCCGCGGCGCCAGCTTGCGGCGCGCGATCTCCTGGTTGACCATGCGGCCGAGTGTCAGGGTCTCGGCGTAGGCGATCATGGGCACCGGCTTCGCCGCGGCCTTGCCGGTCGCAAGCCGGTGCAGCGGCGCGCCGCGCTCGTCGGCAGCGCTGACGCACACCAGCCGCTCCACGCCGGCCAGGTGGAACTGGTAGCGCGCGTCATCCAGCATCACCGGCAGGTCCGGCGGGCTGTAGCAGAGGAGGAAATCGGCATCGCCCTCGGCAAACATGGCCAGCGCGTCATGCATCGGGAAGGTCGACAGCCGGGTGCGGAAGCCGGCCGCCGCGGGGTCGTGCCGCAGCGCCTCGCGCAGGCCCGCCAGCCACGCCGGCACCATTGAGCGCGCCAGGGTCTTGCCGGTGGCGATGGTGACCGTGCTGGCATCGGCGCGGTGCGCGGCGCGCAGCGCCAGGCGGGTCTCGTCCAGCGTGCGCAAGGCGCTCTGCGCGGCTTCCAGGAACTGGCGCCCTTCGGCGGTCAGCCGCACCGGGAACGCGCTGCGGTCGATCAGCGGGGCGCCGGCCCAGACCTCAAGCGCCTGCATGCGCCGGCCAAACGCGGGCGGGGTCACGTTGCGCAGTTCGGCGGCGCGCGCCAGGCTGCCGGCCTGGGCCAGGCAGACGAAGTCTTCGAGCCAGCGGATATGCATGGAAGGCGGACCGTTGAGGGTGGGACGGCAATGCCCTCATTATCGGCAAAACCGGCCGCCACCTTTGCCTGCCGCATTCCTCGGTTAGAATTTTTCGCATGACACTGATCCGGCGCCGCCACCCCTCGTCCCCGACCAGCCAGGCGTCCGACTCCACGCCGCCCGCCCCGGAATACACCATCGACGAACTGGCGCGCGTGGCCGGCACCACGGTGCGCAACGTGCGCTCCTACCAGGACCGCGGCCTGATCGATCCGCCGCTGCGGCGCGGGCGCGTGGGCATCTACACGCAGGCGCACCTGGGGCGGCTCAAGCTGATCCACCACTTGCTGGCGCGCGGCTATACGCTGGCCAATATCACCGAGCTGCTCAAGGCCATCGTCGAAGGGCACGACCTGCGCTCGATCCTGGGGCTGGAGACCGCCATCAGCAGCCCGTGGACCAACGAGACGCCGCGGCACTACTCCTACCTGGCGCTGGCGCGGCTGTTCGGCCGCGCGATCTCGCGCCCGGCCCTGGCCAAGGCGATTTCGCTGGGGCTGCTGGAACCGGACGGCCTGGGCTATCTCGCGCGCAGCCCGCGCGCGCTGGCCGCGGGTGCGGAGATCGCCCAGGCGGGTTTTGCGCTGGAAGACGTGCTGGAGATCATCGCGCAGTCGCGCGGGCATTTCCAGGCGGTATCGGACCATATCGTCGCTACCGTGGTGCGCGAGCTGGACCGCTTTGGCGTTGGCAAGCTGCCGCCGCCGCAGGACGTGCCGCGGCTGGTGGAGATCCTGTGGCGCATCCGCCCGCTGGCCCTGGTGATGGCGGAAACGGAGATGATGCGAGCGCTGGAGATCTCGGCCAACAAATACCTGGGTGACCGGGTGGCGGCGATCATCGAGCATTTGCATGATGAGGAAGGCGGGGGCGGCGGACATACGTGACAGGTGTGCAAGGACATGGTTGACGCTTCCGGGCACAGTCATCCCCCCGCACTACCTCGCCGCCCTTCCCCGCACCGACTCCTCCAGCAACGACCGCAACTTCGCTAGCGCACCCGGATCCCCGTGCGCGGCAGAGCGCGCATACCAGATCTTGGCCTGCTCGATATCCTGGTCGACCACGCCGGGCTCGCCGTGTTCGTAGAAGCTGCCGACGATGTATTGCGCGCCGCCGTCGCCGGCACTGGCCGCGCGGCTGTACCACAAGAACGCCTGCCCGTAGTCGCGCGGCACGCCCCGGCCAGTGAAGTAATTCGTCGCCAGCGCCATCTGCGCCTGCACGTGCCCGCCCTGTGCGGCCAGTGCATACCAGCGGTTGGCTTCCTCCAGTGACTTCGGCACCAGTTCGCCGCGCTCATAGAGGTCGCCCCAGGTGTACTGGGCATGCGTCATCTGGTTGTCGGCCGCTTTTTTCAGCCAGACCAGCGCCTCCTGCGGGCGTGCGGCAGTGCCCTCGCCGCGCAGCAGCATCATTGCGTAGTTGAATTGGGCCAGGCGGTTGCCCAGCCGGGCCGCATTGGCAAAGCCGCGCAGGGCCTGGTCGAAGTTGCCCGCTTCATACGCGGTGACCGCGTCGCGGGTCTGGGCCTGCGCGGGGGCAGGCGGCTGCGGTGCGGAGGCTGCCGGCTGCGTGCACAACAGCCATGCGGCGGTGGCGCCGGCGAGCAAGGCGGCAATCGGGGGGCGGGCAATCGACATGGCGGACTCCGGGCACAGCGCCTTCCTGATTCCAGTGTAGGAGTCAGGGCACCGCGCAGGTAGGCAGGCGCGGAATCGCCAGAATATCCATGCGAATAATCAATCGACCATAATATCTGCCGCAATCATTCCTCGCACAGATAAAACCAGGTGTTCAGATCCACCCAGCCCGATGCAGCCGCCGCCACAGTCCCCCGCAGGCGAGCGCGGTCACGCCGACCACGGCCGGGTAGGCGAGGGGGATTTTCAACTCAGGCATGAAATCGAAGTTCATGCCATACAGGCTGAAGATCACGGTCGGGATCGCCAGGATCGCGCCCCAGCCAGCCAGGCGCTTGACCACCTCGTTCTGACCCACGGTGACCAGCGCCAGGTTGACCTGCACGGCGGTGGTCAGCATTTCGCGCACCACGTCGAGGGTGCGCACCAGCCGGCTGGCGTGGTCCTCGATGTCGCGGAAATAGGCGCGCAGCTCCTTCGGCACCAGGTCTTCGTGCAGCCGGATCAGTTGGCCGCACATGTCTTCCACCGGGCTGACCGCATTGCGCAGGCGCAGCACCTGGCGCTTGATCCGGTACAGGCGCTCGATCGCCGCGCGGTCGAACTCGTCGCGGAAGATGCCCTGCTCCAGCGCCTCGAAGGTGTCTTCCAGGCGCGTGACGATGGGCAGGTAGTGGTCGACGATAAAGTCCATCAGCGCGTACAGCACATAGCCCGGGCCATTGGCCAGGCCGTGCGGGTCGTGCTCGCAGCGCTCGCGCACGGGCGCATAGGTGCTGCTGACACCGTGGCGCACCGAAACCACGTAGTTGGGGCCGACAAAGAGATGGGTCTCGCCGACCACGACTTCATCTTCCACCAGTTGCGCCGTGTTGAGCACCACGAAGACCGAATCGCCGTAGGCCTCGAGCTTGGGGCGCTGGTGCGCATCGAGCGCATCTTCCACCGCCAGGTCGTGCAGGCCGAACGCCTGCTGGGCCTGGCGCAGCAGCGCGAGGTCAGGCTCATGCAAGCCCAGCCAGACAAAGGTGCCCGGCACGCCCAGCAAGGTGGGAATCTCCTCCATGCCCACCGTGCTGAGCCGCTTGCCCTGCCGGTAGGCCACGCAATTGACGATGGCGCCCATGGAAACTCCGCTGATCAGATGGCGCAATCGTAACAAGCCTTTACGCTGCGCCGGACTTGATGCGCGTTGCCTCGTGCGGCAAACCACGCTGGCCGCACTTGCCCGGCGCTACGGTGTGCCGTGCACGCGCATATGGAACCCACGCGCCACCTGCTGTACATATCGATCCAATTGTTACAGTTCGCGACAGATACGACGTTAGAATGTGGCATTTCCACGGTCACCCGGCTATGTCCCAGAAGAAATCGCCACGCTTCGAGCTGCGCAGTGGCAACGTAGACGCCCTCCTTCTCGCCCTCCAGACCGCCGACATGGCTGCGCTGCGGGATGACCTCCTCTCCCGCTTTGAAGCCACCCCCGACTTCTTTTCCAATGACGTGATCGCGCTGGACCTGCGCGCGCTGGAAGGTGACAGCGAAGTCGCGCTTGGCACCGTGATCGACACGCTGGCCACGCTCAAGGCCCGCGCCATCGGCGTGGTGGCCCGCCCCGGCCAGCGCGAGTGGGCCGAGCGCTTCGGCCTGCCGCTGCTGGACAGCCAGGCCCGCCGCGGCAGTGGCGCCGACCGCGCCGCCGAAGCCAAGGCCGCAGCCGCGGCGGAACAGGCCGCCGCCGAACAAGCCGCGCGCGAGGAATCCGTCCGCGCCGCCGCGCAGGCCACCACCGACGCCGCCGTGGCCGCTGCCATCCGCCAGACCCAGACCATGCTGATCGACAAGCCGCTGCGCTCGGGCCAGCAGGTCTACGCGCAGGGCGACGTGGTCATCCTGGACGTGGTCAGCTACGGCGCCGAGGTGATCGCCGAAGGCAACATCCATATCTATGCCCCGCTGCGCGGCCGCGCGCTGGCGGGCGTCAAGGGCAACACCGGCGCGCGCATCTTCAGCACGTGCATGGAGCCTGAACTGATTTCCATCGCCGGCATCTACCGGACCGCGGAGCAGACGCTTCCGGCCGATGTGCTCGGCAAGACCGCCCAGGTGCGCCTGGCCGATGAAAAACTGATCCTAGAAGCGCTGCGGCTCAAGTAACCGCGGCAGCCCTCGGGACCGAATTGCAGAGAGCGCAAGCTTCAACTTATTACTGGACCAAAGAGCCATGGCAAAAATCATAGTTGTGACCTCCGGCAAGGGAGGCGTCGGCAAGACCACCACCAGCGCCAGCTTTGCCGCCGGCCTGGCCCTGCGCGGCCACAAGACTGCCGTGATCGACTTCGACGTCGGCCTGCGCAACCTTGACCTGATCATGGGTTGCGAGCGCCGCGTGGTGTACGACCTGATCAACGTGGTGCAGGGCGAAGCCAACCTGCGCCAGGCGCTGATCAAGGACAAGAAGTGCGAGAACCTGTTCATCCTGCCGGCCTCGCAGACGCGCGACAAGGATGCGCTCACGCGCGAAGGCGTCGAGAAGGTCATCAACGGCCTGATCGAGATGGATTTCGAATTCATCATCTGCGACTCGCCCGCCGGCATCGAGTCGGGCGCGCTGATGGCGATGTACTTCGCCGACGAGGCGCTGATCGTGACCAACCCGGAAGTGTCGTCGGTGCGCGATTCGGACCGCATCCTGGGCATCCTGGCGTCCAAGACCAAGCGCGCCAGCGAAGGCGGCGACCCGATCAAGGAACACCTGCTGATCACCCGCTACAACCCCAAGCGCGTGCATGGCGGCGAAATGCTGTCGCTGACCGACATCCAGGAAATCCTGCGCATCAAGCTGATCGGTGTGGTGCCGGAGTCGGAAGCCGTGCTGCACGCCTCGAACCAGGGCACGCCCGCCATCCATCTGGAAGGCAGCGACGTGGCCGACGCCTACGGCGACGTGGTGGACCGCTTCCTCGGCAAGGACAAGCCGATGCGTTTCACCGACTACCAGAAGCCGGGTCTGCTCTCCCGCATCTTCGGCAACAAGTAACGGTCAAGGAGGGCTCACCCATGTCGATCCTTTCCTTCCTGCTGGGAGAGAAGAAGAAGTCCGCGTCGGTCGCCAAGGAGCGGCTGCAGATCATCCTGGCGCACGAGCGCACCGGCCATTCCGCGCCCGCCGACTACCTGCCCGCGCTGCAGCGCGAGCTGGTGGCGGTGATCTCCAAGTACGTCAAGATCGGCGACCAGGACCTGCGCGTCAGCCTGGAACGCCAGGACAACCTCGAGGTGCTCGAGGTCAAGATCGAGATCCCGCAGAACTGAGGACGGATCCCGGCGCTGCCGGATTCGTTCCTCCTCCTTCGGTTTTCCCGCACTTCCCGTCTTTCCGCCGACCGCGGCGCCGCTTGCGCGCCGGGGTCGGCCGGCCCCCGTCCTCCCCGCCGCGATTCCCCGCCAGCCCAGTGTGCAGGCCAGCTTGCCAGCGCTGCCAAAATGCCCCAATCCGGAATTCTGTAGCGGCGAGACAACGGATTTGCACCAAAATCCTGCTTGAAAGCGCAGCTTGGCGGAGTTTTGTGTCCTTGTAGCTTACGTTTTGTTAAATTTTCGCGGCGTCTACAACGAAACGTAGACATCGTCCACGCCGTGATCCGGCGGAGAGAACAGTACAAGACAGAAAAGGAGCACCATGAAGAAATCGGCCATCGTCCTCGCAGCCGGCAGCCTGTTGGCAGGTTCGGCGTTCGCACAGTCGTCCGTTACCCTGTACGGTATCGTTGACCAGAGCATCCGCTTCCAGACGAACTCCAACGCCAACAACGACAATCTGTGGGAACTGACCAACGGCGCCGTCACCAACAGCCGCTGGGGCCTGAAGGGCAGCGAAGCCCTCGGCAATAACCTGAAGGCAATCTTCCAGCTGGAAGGCGGCTTCGATCCGGACACCGGCCGTTCCAACCAGGCCAGCGCCACCAACCCGAACGGCCGCCTGTTCGGTCGTCAGGCTTACGTTGGCCTGCAGGGCGACTTCGGCACGATCAAGCTGGGCCGCCAGTACACCGAAGGCTTTAACTTCTTCGGCGACTACGATCCGCTGACCATCGGCAACTACACCAACAACGCCTGGCCGTTCTTCCTGACCCAGTTCCGCAGCGACAACGTGGTCAGCTACGCCGGCAAGTTCGGCGGCCTGGACGTGGGTGCCAGCTACGGCTTCGGCGAGCAGCCGGGCAGCATGACCAAGAACCAGTACTGGGGCACCCGTGCCGCTTACTCGTTCGGTCCGTTCGGCATCGGTGGCGTGTACCAGGAAATCCGCGACATCAACGGCAACAAGCAGCAAATGTGGGGCGCTGCCGGTAAGTACGCCTTTGGCCCGGCCAAGCTGTTCGTGGGCTACGTCGGCGGCAAGGACCGCACCGGCGTGATCGACAACGGCTTCCTGAACAATTCGGCTGCCGCGCCTGCTCCGGCCGTGGTCACCGCCGGCGCTGCCAGCAACCCGCGCAAGGACACCATCGGCTACATCGGCCTGACCTACCAGGCCACCCCGGCCCTGGCGCTGACCGGCGTGTTCTACGGCGACTACGTCGAGAACAAGAACGGCGTGAACGACAACAACGGCCGCCGCTACACCGGCGTGCTGCTGGCCGAGTACTCGCTGTCCAAGCGCACCCAAGTCTACGGCACGGTTGACTTCAACAAGGTTTCGGGCGGCACCACCACCGAAATGCCGGGTCGCAACAACCAG
The DNA here is from genome assembly GCF_000611125.1 of Cupriavidus sp. SK-4. NCBI lineage: Bacteria > Pseudomonadati > Pseudomonadota > Betaproteobacteria > Burkholderiales > Burkholderiaceae > Cupriavidus > Cupriavidus sp. SK-4. The sequence continues at coordinate 4,348 of NZ_JFJW01000175.1, read as the reverse complement.
ACCGGCGCTGCACTGGGTATCCGCCACATCTTCTGATCGACACCTGATCAGCAGTTCCTGGCAAAAGGCACCTTCGGGTGCCTTTTTTCATGGGCGCGGCCGGCGCCGCAGCCACAGGTACCAGCCGGCCGGCGAGGCGGCTTCGCCCATCGGCTGCAGCGGCACCAGCACGCCGCCATGGCGCGCCATCACGCGCTGTGCGCACAGCAGCGCCGGCCCTGGCTGCGCCAGCCGCGCGGCGCTCTCGTCGTCGGCGGGATCGAACGCCAGCCACAGCGCCAGGCCACCGGCGTGGCCACGGCACGTGACCCGCAGCGCAGTCCCCCGCGCCGCGGCATCAATGGCGCTGGTCAGCAGCCATTCCAGCGTTTGACCCAGCATGGCCTGGTCCCCGCCAAGGCGCGGCAGGCGGCCGGCCGGCCGTTCAAGCCGGACGCCGGCTTCGCTGGCCAGGGTCCAGACGCGGTCCAGCGCTTCATCCAGCAGCGATTCCATGGCGATACGGCGCATGCGATAGGCGTGGCGCGTTTCGCGCAGCAGCCGGTTCAGGTCATCGATCTGGCGCAGCGAACGGCGCGCATGGCTGCCGACCTGCGCCAGCAGCGCGGCGTCGGCCTGTTCCCGCGTGCGGCGCAGCTCCAGCCAGGCCAGCAGCGAGGCATTGGGTGCGCGCAGGTCGTGCCCCCAGCACGTGCAGCAGCATGTCGTGCACGGCGGCGGGGTTGCGCACATCAGCGCGCCGCTGCCCGACCGGCCGGCCGCGCAGGCACCGCGCCAGCCAGCGGCCGCCGAGCCACAGTGCCACGGCCAGCCCCGCCTGGCGCAGCCGGGACGCTTTCATGCGGCAGCCCGTTCGGTGCGCTCCGGGCGATCGGTACGCTCCAGCCGGTAGCCATGCGTGTAGACCGGGGTCAGGCGCAAGCCGTGCCCTGCCTGCAGCCCAAGCTTGCTGCGCACGCGCGAGACATGGGTATCGATGGTGCGCGACAGCGGCGAGATCTCGCGGCCCCAGACCGCGGCGGTGATGTGGTCGCGCGTGACGATGCGTCCCTCGTTGCGGAACGGCAGCACCGCCAGGTCGAACTCTTTGGGCGTCAGGCCGACCGGATGGCCGTTGCAGGTGACCTTGCGCAGGGCGCAGTCAAAGGCGTACTCGCCCAGCCGCAACGGCGCGAGCGGCGCCAGCTGCGCGGGATACGCGCGCCGCAGCAGGCAGTCGATGCGCGCGGCCAGCTCGGCCGGGCGCACCGGCTTGACCATGTAATCGTCAGCGCCCGCCGCCAGGGCATTGACGATGTCAAGCTCGGCCTCGCGGCAGGTCAGGAACATCACCGGGATGCGGCGGTCGAGGTGGGTACGCACCCAGGCCAGCACTTCGCGCCCGGACAGGTCCGGCATCTGCCAGTCCAGCAGCAGCAGGTCGAAGCCCGCGTCGCGCAGCGCCAGCAACAGACGCCGGCTTTCAGCAAAGGTCACGCAGTCATGTCCCGCGCCGGTAATGACCTGCCGGATCAGCGCCGCATCCGCGGGCGCGTCTTCAAGCGATGCAATGCGCGATGCCATTTTCTTTCCCATGTGTTGTCTCCGACGGAACAGGACACTAGCGGGACATTTAAGACCGCGTTGCCTTGCGCACGAATAGGAAAGACCTCAATCTCGATTTTCAACAATCTTTTACTTCTCGCCTCAGCAGGCCGCTCCTACCATGGGCTTCGCTGCGTGCCGAGCGGGCCCGCAGTGCCATGCTCTGTCCATCCATCGGCGCATTCCGATGCGCCCGCGCAGGAGCCACTCTCGTGAACATCGCCGCGCTGCAGGCGGACCCGACCCTCGCCGTCAGCATCGAACAGACCCTGCGCCTGAACGGGCACCAGTGCACGCGCTATCTGAGCGGACGCACCATGATCGGCGCGCTGCGCGGCCGGTCGTTCGATCTGCTGATGCTCGATTGCGATACGCCGGGGATCCCGGCCCTGGAAGTGCTGGCATGGGTGCGCCGCACGCTCGGCAACGAGATGCCGGTGATGCTGACCGGCACCTCCAACGAAGAAGCCTTCGTCGCGGCCTGCATTGCGCAAGGCGCCGACAGCTACGTGCCCAAGCCGCTGCGCACGGCCGAGCTGGCCGCGCGCGTGCTGGCGCTGTTGCGCCGCGCCAGGCCGGCGGGCGATGAATGCGACCTGGAGCACGGCGTGTTCCGCTTTGCCACCGCGGAGCGGCGCGTGTGGGTCCAGGGCAAGCCGGTGCTGCTGGCCCCCAAGGAGTTCGACCTGGCGGTGCTGCTGTTCCGCAACCTGGGTTCGCTGGTGCTGCGCCAGGCCATGGTCGACCAGGTCTGGCGCTACCACATGGACCCGGCCTCGCGCACGGTGGACAGCCACCTGTCGCGCGTGCGCACCAAGCTGGCGCTGTGGCCGCACAACGGCGTGCGGCTGTCGTCGGTGTATGGGCTGGGCAGCCGCCTCGATGCGGCCTAGCCTCAATCGGCCTTGATGCCCGCTTCCCTGACGATGCGGGCGTTCTCCGCGGACTCTTCGCGGATGGCCTTGGCAAACTGCGCCGGCGTGCCGCCGGTCGGCACCTCGCCGCCCTTGAGCAGGCGCTCATGGACTTCCGGCTCGGCCAGTGCCTTGTTCAGTTCGGCGTTCAGGCGGTTGATGATGGCCGCGGGCGTCTTGCCCGGCGCGAAGATGCCGAAGGTCGAGGTCAGGTTGGCCTTGGGGTAGCCCAGCTCGGCCAGCGTCGGCACCGAAGGCAGGCTGTCCAGGCGCCTGGGCGCACCCACCGCCAGCGCGCGCAGGCGGCCGGCCTGCATATGCTGGGTCAGCACCGGGCTGGCGTTGGTGCTCATCACCTCGAACTGGCCGCCGAGCGCGTCGTTCATCTGCTGGCCCGCGCCCTTGTACGGGATCAGCGTGATGTCGGCCTTCGACTTCTGCCTGATCTGTTCCAGCACCACATGGCCGACCGTGCCCAGGCCCGACGTTGCCCAGCGCACCGAGCCCGGTTTGGCGCCGGCCTGGCCGACCACGTCGGCAAAGCTCTTGCCGCTGAAGCCGGCGGTGGCCACCACCAGCACCGGCGAGTACATCACGCTCATCACCGGCGCCACGTCCTTCTGCGGGTCGTAGTTGACGCGGCCGACATGCGGGTTGAGCGTCAGCGGGCTGGTGGCGGCAAAGCCCAGCGTATAGCCGTCCGGCGCAGCCTTGGCGACCGCATCGATGCCGATGCTGCCGCCCGCGCCGGCCTTGTTCTCGACCACCACCGAGGTGCCCATCTGCGCCGACAGCCGCTCGCCAAGCGCGCGCGCCACAGTGTCGCTGATGCCGCCGGTCGGGTAGGCGACGATCAGGCGGATCGGACGGCTGGGATAGGCGTCGGCAGCGGCGGCAGGCAGTGCGGCAGCACCGCTGGTCACGCACAGGGCGGCCAGCAGGGATGAGCGGAAGGGGAAGGCCATGATGGAAATGCGGGAGAGATTTCGACAGGAAGGCGCCGGGCGCGGCAGCGGTTTGCCGGCCTGGCGCGGAGCAGTCGCTATGTTAGCCGATCGGGACGTGCGCGCTCAGCGCACCAGCGGGCGCTCCGGCACCCACGAGACAAAGAGTTCGTTGGCCCGGTCATACAGCCGCCATACCGTGCCGCAGTCGCGGCAGGCGAAGGAAAGCATGCTGTACGGCACGCCGGCGGCGCTCTGGCTCACCAGCGGCACCGTGCCGCGCAGCGCCAGGCAGGACGGCGGCTCGCGCCGGCGCGGGTCGGCGGCTAGCGCCAGGCAGCGCTCGCAGGCAGGCGTGGCAGACGGTGCTGACACAGGTTGGACGGGTGGCGGGGACGGGGGCACGGCAGACTTCATGCCCGCCATGATGCCGCAAAACGCCGCCCGGCAGCAGCCGCTGACGCAATCGGATCAGGCCGGCTGCGTGCGCGGCACCGCGGCCGGCGTCGCCGCGCGCTGGCCCAGCCACACGCTGCCCAGCACCAGCAGCGCTCCGGCGGCCTGCATCGCCGTCAAGGCCTGGCCCAGCACTAGGAAGCCGAGCACGGTGGCGCTGACCGGGCTGAGCAGCCCCAGCGCCGCCACCGCGGACGACGGCATGCGCCCGACACCGCGGAACCACAGTGCATAGCTGAAGCCGGCCCCGACAATGCTCAGCCACGCATAGCCAAGCCAGTTGGCCAGCGTGAAATGCCCGGGCAGCGGTTCCAGCACCAGCGCGAACGGCAGCAGGAACAGCCCGCCCGCGCACAGCTGCCAAGCCGTCAGCACCAGCGGGGTGACCGGCGGGCGCCAGTGCCGCGTCAGCACCGTGCCCACTGCCATCGATACCGCCCCGGCCGCTGC
>NZ_JFJW01000174.1:0-16782 GCF_000611125.1 Cupriavidus sp. SK-4 | reverse complement strand
ACCTCAACACACAAGAAATCTGACAGGCTCACGGGGGGCGATACAGCCGGCGTGTCCATCGGGCCGGACGGCATGCCAGCCCGCCTTGCTATCCCCGCAGCCGTTCGCTGCGACATCCTTTCTGGAGCCACGCCTGCATTACCTCCGTGGTCGTCTCCGTTTGCGCCCGTTGATCGGGCGCTTTTTTCAGTCACCGATTGGCGCTATGCAATGCAGGTGTTCCAATGGCGAAACCCTTCAGCGGCTGCCCTACTCAATGTCCACCACATCGACAACCTGGTGCTGATTCTTGTAGCGAACTTCCTGGCGCATGACGAATCGCCGGGCGGGACAATACCAGTCGGTCATGTCGAGCACCGTCGGCTCCAGTTCGATATCCGTATCGACCAGCCGAAAGCGGCCAGGATCCACGAACTTGGTATATCGGATCGGCCAGCAGAGCAGTGTGCCGGTGGCAAGCTTCAGGCGCTGCAGCGGACCCACTGTCCGCTCAGACAAGGTCAGGCGAACATTGGAACCAACGAAATCAGAGACAGTGGTGCCGGTCCGGCGATCCACAATACGAAAGTCGTAGCGGGACACGAACGTTTCCGCGGGGAGTACCTGGCCCTCCACCAGCGCCGGCGGATACAGCAGCAGTCCGTTCGAGTTGGTACTCATTTCCCCGACCAGCTCAGTGTACTGGCCGTGGGCCTGAACGCGTGCATTCAGACTGCGCACGAGTGGCTGTCCCGAGCGTTCGTCGATCACGAGCCGGTGACGCTGCACGGTCTCGACGGGCGGCCCCATCAAGCGCCGGAGGGCGGACTTGGAGTAGATATCCAGATCGAACGAACAAAGGTCGCGCTCGAGGTCGTTGACGTTGCGGAAGAAGGCAATGGTTGTCATCGGCGTCAATCCGTCCGCTTCGAAGCGGATCCGTCCGCCATCATGGACATAGGGCGCGTCGCATATCTGTCCGGCGTGCACGCGGTGCGACGCGGTCCCGAGCAGACCGCCTACGGCGAGCCAGGCCGCGGCAAGCGAACGCCAGACTGGCTTGCACGGGCGTGTCGGTGGATGGGGGTGGTGTGGGCGCGCGGGCCGAACCAGGACCTTATCCGGTCGTGGATCGTCGAGTTCCGGTTCGCGGCAGGCAAAGGGTCCGGATCTCTGCCCGGCAACAGCCGCTCGTATCTTCATCACGCTTCTTTCAGCACCTGAGTGGGAGTTCAAGTGTAAGCGGGTTGGAGTCATCGAAGGCTGTGCCTGCCACGTGTATGACGTGGAATACCCTATGCCGGCAAGGAGACAACGACCCATGACTGCGCCCCATCGAGCAGCCCGCAGCGCATCCGCGCCGGCAAGGCTCTATCATGCTCGATAATGAGCGAAGCCGTACCCTTCATCTTCATGAAAAGAGGTGTGACAAATGATCCAGATCCTGGGAATTTCCGGCAGCCTGCGGGCGCAATCGTACAACACCGCACTGCTGCGGGCGGCGCAGGCTGAGGCTGGCACGCAAGTCCGGCTTGATATTGCCACCCTGCATGGCATTCCGCTTTACGATGCGGATCTGGAGGCGCGTGAGGGCTTGCCCGCCGCCGTGGTGGCGTTGCGCGAACAGGTCATGGCGAGCGATGGCCTGATACTGGCCACGCCTGAATACAACAATGGCATCCCCGGGGTCTTCAAGAACGCTATCGACTGGCTCTCGCGGCCGGCCGGGGATATTCCCGTGGTCTTCGGCAATCGCCCGGTTGCGGTCCTCGGTGCCTCGGCCGGGGGCTTCGGCACGGTGCTGGCACAGAACGACTGGCTGCCGGTGCTCAAGACGCTGGGCACGCGGCACTATACCGGCAACCGGCTGCTGGTTGCGCGCGCCGGCCAGGTATTCGACGCGCAGGGCGAACTCACCGATGCCGGCATGCGTGCGCGGCTCAGGGAGTTCGTTGCCGGCTTCGCCGCGTTCGTCGAGGGCTCGCACGCGGGCTGAGCACAATCGGGCCGGTGCATCCTTGCCGCGCGCCATGACTCGCGCTTCGCGCGAGGCCGCCAGGCCCCAAACTCATAGTGGCGCCAGCACGCGCAGGACGATCTTGCTGCCTTCCGGGCGATTTCTTGCGCCCCATTCCTTGTACGCGTTCAGCAAGACCTGCCAGCCATCGCCTTGCACCAGCAGTCCCGGCCCCGCGCCGAAGACGCGCTCGCGCGAATCCGCCTGGCGGATGCCGTCGATGCGGTCCTCGCCGAGCTGCTCCAGCATGTAGCTCGCCACACCTACTTGCAACTGCCTGGTGATCGCATAGGAAGCCGAGAGGTTCAGCGACAACGCGTCGCCGGGCTGGACCGAGCCGGCGTTCAGTGAGGCTGGCGGCTGTGTGTTCTTGCCGCTCCACTGGTAGTTGAGCCTGCCGCTCACCTCCAGCTTGTCGGTCGGCATAAGGGTGAATGCATAGTAGGGTGTCACCGTCCAGACGTTGCTGCCAGCATTGGCGAGCCGGTTGTGGTCGTACTGTCCGGTCGGTGCCGAAAAGAGCAGGTCGATGCGCTGGAAGAACGGCATGCCAAACAGCGCCTGGCCGGACCATTGGACAATGAAGGGGCTGAACTGGATGTCGCTGGCAGCGAAGTTGTGATCGCCTGTACCGGGGCCCGGGCGGATATTTGCGTACACCAACGGCAGCAGCACCTCGGCGCCGACGTTGCCGCCGAGCAGCGTGACATCGGGCGATATATAGGCGATATGCGGCACGATGGCTGCTGTCTCGATGCGTGGATTGCCGGGGACGGCATTGCCGGCGTCGTCGCGGATGCGTGTGGCACGGTAGTAGCTGGTGGCCAGCTCGAACAGGAAGCCCGGTCCGGCGACGCCATCCAGGAAACTGGTATTGCCGAGGTTCATCGGCGGGAGCCCGACCACGTCCGCATGCGCGGCGGATACCATCAGTGCGCTGCAGGCCGCGGCCAGGGTGGGTAATGCGGATTTCATAGGGTGAGCTTTGTCGGATCCCTCTGCGCAGCGGCTTCGAAACACGGTGGGACGGTCGCGAACGGTCAACGCAAGGGCAGTACGATGTTTCCGGGCCCCGCCGCCATCAGGATGACAAAACCGCCGATGATGCTGATGTGCTCGAGAAAGCCGGTGAACAACAGCGTGCGCCGTGCGCCTTTCTGGTTCCAGAAGTCATAGAAGACCACTGCAGTCGCCAGAGTGAAGGCCGCCAGCAGGAGCGCGGCAATTCCGGTCTGGTAGCCGGTCACGATGGCCAGGCCGCATGTCAGCTGCACGAGGATGGTCAGCGACAGCACCAGGCGCGGGAACGGCAAGTTGCGCGAGCGCACTTCGTCCAGGCCGTGGCTGAAGAAGATCAGCTTGTTGGCGCCGCTCAGCACGAACATGAAGGCAATGAACAAGCGGCCCGAAAGGAGATAGTAGTCGGCCATGCCGGCTCCCGTCTGAACGGTGTTGGGTGACAAGGAAGAGGGATGGCGCCCCGCGCAGCGCGAGGCGCATGATGGAACGGGCCGGCATGCCGGCCCGCCTGCACGTCAGGTGCGATCGTAGGAGAACTGGATGCCCGCGGTGCCGCCGGTCTGGATAAAGAGATCCATGAACGCCGGGACGGTCTCGCTGCGCGACCAGTCGCGCTGCAGTTCACAGAACAGCTGCGGCACGCTGATCATCTTGCCGCCGGCCTGTTCAATGCGACGCAGCGCAGCCTCGTGCGCGGCCACGGAAGTGCCGCCCACTGCATCGGCCACGACATAGACTTCATAGCCTTCCTTGAGCGCGTCCAGCGCCGGGAAGGTAAGGCAGGCTTCCGTCCACAGCGCGGTCATGATCAGCTTCTTGCGGCCCGTTGCCTTCACTGCCTCGCGGAACTCGACGTCTTCCCACGAGTTGATGGTGGTGCGGTCGTAGGTGGGGAAATCGCCCAGCACCTTCTGCAACTGCGGGATCGGGGGCTTGTTCAGGCCAGTCTTCACATTGACGGTGGAGTGCACGATCGGCAGCTTGTAAGCCACGGCGGCACGCGAGGCGCCGACGATGTTGTTGACCAGCAGCTGCCGATCCATCGAGGCGATGGAGTTCACCTGGACCGGTTGGTAATCGATGATCACGAAGGCAGCGTTCTGCGGAGTCAGCAGGTGGTCTTTTGCGGGATCGCGAATGGGTTCGCTGGCCATGGTTATCTCCAGATCAAAGGGGTGGGATTTCTGCTATTCGGCGCTTCAGGGCAGGCGTTGCATCTACCGTGCGCGACGCGAGCCCCGCTCTTCGGCAACGGGCGCTGACATCGCGGGGCACTGCAAGGGGGATATGCCTGCACGTGCGCTGCAATCGATCGTCGCGTGGAGCCCTTGCAGCATAAGCCATGCATCGGAACAAGCGTGATAGCCGTATGCCAAACATGCTGTTCTCGGTGGCAGAACAATGCCTGTGACGATCCCCAATCCGCTTGCCCGTACCCCGGCATTTGGCTAGGCTGTGCTGACACGACATGCGCGGAGGACAGAGAGATGAGCGATTTCTATGTGCTGGTGGTCCTGTATGCCAAGCCCGGGCGCGAGTCAGAACTGCGGGAAAAGCTGCGCGCCGTGGTGGAGCCTTCCCGCCGCGATGCTGGCAACCTGCGCTATGAGTTGTTCGAGCAACAGGACGATCCGCGGCGCTTTGTCTTCGTCGAGCACTGGGACAGCCCCGCGGCCCAGGAGGCGCACCATACGCAGACCGATCACATCCGCCGCTTCCAGGAGGATGGCAGCGATGCGGTGGAAAGCGTTGAGCTGTTCTACCGGATGAAGCTTGTAGCCTGAGCGGCTGGCGGCACATGCTTGTCTATCGCCGCTCACCATAGCCGCGCAGGCAATGCCGCCAGCCCCAACAGCTTGGTTGCCGCTTCGTTAATGGGGAAGGCCCTCGCGTCTTGAGGATCGTGCGCAGCTGCGCATCGATGCTCTCAATGGCATTTGGTTGCGCCTGACGTGACGGGCATGCACCTCAAGCCGCAGCGACGCTGAAGCCAGGTCGCCGCGCACCGGCGCCGCACGCAAGTGTCGGGCCGATGATCTTCAGATTGCATCACTGTCTCCAGCCATCCGGGCCGGATCTCCCCCTTTGCCATGCGTTACGGAATCCGGATCCCGGTCCGTGCGGCGGCCCGAACAGATATGCAAAACTTGTTTTTATATATTTTATTGAATAGTATAGCTTCCAGGCCGAAGCCAGACGTGAGTGCAGGGAAGAGCAGGCGCGGCAAGTCATAAGAACGACAGGAGACAAGGATGAATACGAACGGAGCACAGCCAGCCACTGCTGCAGCCGGTCCGAAGTACGCGGTCCACTCGATCGACCACTATGCACTCGAAGTGCCGGACCTGTCCGTGGCAGAGCACTTCCTCGATGCATTCGGGCTGACGCTGCGCCACAACGCGGGCTGGATCGAAGCCTATGCCGCGGACGGGCATTGCTGGGCGCGCTTCCATGAAGGCGAACACAAGCGCCTGGCCTACCTGAGCTTCAATTGCTATGCCGAAGACCTGGCCGGCATCCACCAGCAGCTGGCCGATGCCGGCGCGGCGTTCGTCAATGACGCGCCGCATGGACAGGCCGGAGGCATCTGGTTCTTCGATCACGACGGGAATCTCGTGCAGGTCAAGGCCGGCCCGAAGACATCGCCCGATGCCAAGATCAAGGCCGGGCTGGAAAGCGTGCCGGCCGGCCAGCGCGGCGCCGTGGTACGCAGCCAGGTGCAGAAGGTACGTCCGCGCCGGCTCTCGCATGTGCTGCTGTTCTCGCCCAACGTGCCGAACCTGGTTGGGTTCTATCGCGACGCGCTGGGGCTGCGCTTGTCTGACCGTTCGGCCGATCTCATCGCCTTCACCCACGCCCCGCACGGCAGCGATCATCACTTGCTGGCATTGGTGAAGAGTTCCGCCAAGGGCTGGCACCATGCCGCCTGGGACGTGGCCAGCGTAAACGAGGTGGGGCAGGGCGCGGCCCAGATGGCCAATGCCGGCTACTCCCGTGGCTGGGGCACCGGGCGCCACGTACTGGGTTCGAACTACTTCTTCTATGTGCTGGATCCCTGGGGCTCGTTCTGCGAGTTCTCGGCGGATATCGACTACATCCCCGCCGGCTGCGACTGGCCCACCGGCGACTTTGCACCGGAAGACTCCTTGTACCAGTGGGGGCCCGACATGCCCGACTACTTCATCCGCAATACGGAAGCCTGAAGCGCCGGCTGCGCCGCGGTGCTTTGCCTCTTACCTATAAAAATATATTTTCAATCAATATTTATATCGCAGGCCGAAAGCCCGCGATCACTCCCCGGAGCTTGAAGCATGAAACTTGCAACCTTTTTGCTGGATGGGCGCGCGCGCGTTGGCGTGGTGTCTGCCGATGGTGTACTGGCCCTGCCTGAGGCGGCGGGCAACGATGTCGGCGCGCTGGTGGCCGTTGGCACGGACAGCGAGCGTTGGCGTGCCCTGTACGCCCAAGCCACGCCGGTGGCCGGTGCTGACAGCCTGACATGGCTGCCGCCCGTGGCCCGTCCCCCCAAGATTCTGTGCGTAGGGCTGAACTATGCCGACCACACCAAGGAATCGCCCTACGAGCAGCCGGACTATCCGACCCTGTTCCTGCGCGTGGCGACCAGCCTGGTGGGCCACAACGGCGCGATCGTGCGGCCGCTGGTTAGCGATTCACTCGACTACGAAGGCGAGCTGGCCGTGATCATCGGCAAGGGCGGCCGGCATATCGCCAGGGATGAGGCGCTGGGTCACGTGTTCGGCTACTCGATCTTCAACGACGGTTCGGTGCGCGAATACCAGTTCAAGTCGCCGCAATGGACCGTGGGCAAGAACTTCGATGCCACCGGCAGCTTCGGCCCGGTGGTGGTCACCGCCGACGAGCTGCCGCCGGGCGCGGCGGGCCTGCAGCTGGAAACGCGCCTCAACGGGCAGGTGGTGCAGTCGGCCAGCACCTCCGACATGCTGTACGACGTGGCGTCACTCATCGCGATCATCAGCGAGGCGATCACGCTCGAGCCGGGCGACGTCATCGTGGCCGGCACGCCGTCCGGCATCGGCTGGGCGCGCAAGCCGCAGCTGCTGATGCGCCACGGCGACGTGTGCGAGGTATCGATCGAGGGCATCGGCACGCTGTCGAACCCGATCGTGGATGAGCGGGGGCGGGCGGCGCGATAAGCCCGACACCTGACATCCGAGGAGACAACCCATGAAGACCATTGAAGTACCTGTGCTGATGGTGGGCGCCGGGCCGGCCGGCCTGGCCACGACCGCGCTGCTGGCAACTTACGGCGTACCAGCGCTGACGATCACCAAGTACGCGGGCACGGCCAACTCGCCGCGGGCCCACATCACCAACCAGCGCACCATGGAGGTGTTCCGCGACCTCGGCATCGAGGATCGCGTGCTGGCGCTGGCCACGCCCAACGCGTTGATGAGCAACAACGTGTGGGCCACCAGCTTCGCCGGCACTGAGATCGCGCGGCTGCAGACCTGGGGCAGTTCCGAGCAGCGCAAGGCCGACTATGCGATGGCCAGCCCCTCGCCGATGTGCAACGCGCCGCAGCACCTGCTCGAGCCCGTGCTGCTGGATTGCGCGCGCGAGCGCGGCGCGCAGTTCCTGTTCAATACCGAGCTGACGGAGATCTCGCAGACGGCGGATGCGGTCACCGCCGTGCTGAAGGACCGCATCACCGGTGAAACCACGCAGGTGAAGGCGCGCTATGTGGTGGGCGCGGACGGTGGCGCCAGCACGGTGGTGCCGCAGTGCGGCTTCGAGATGGAAGGCCAGATGGGGCTCGGGGCCGCGGTCAACTGCTGGCTGGAGGTGGACCTCGCCAAATACTGCGAGCATCGGCCTGGCGTACTGTACTGGATGACCCAGCCGGGCAACGACTACTGGGTGGGTAGCGGTACGTACATCTGCGTGCGGCCGTGGAACGAATGGGTGCTGCTCTTCATGTACGACCCGGCGCAGGGCGAGCCCGATCTCAGCGAAGAGGCTGTGATCCGCCGCGCGCGGGCAACCATTGGCGACGACTCGCTGCCCATTCGCGTGAAGGCGGTCAGCAAATGGCAGATCAATCATGTCGCGGCGAAGGACATGCGCAAGGGCCGGGTGTTCATCGCCGGGGACGCGGCGCACAGGCATCCGCCCGCCAACGGGCTCGGTACCAATACGTCGATTCAGGATGCATTCAACCTGGCCTGGAAGCTTGCCCATGTGATCCGCGGCAACGCCGACGACAGCCTTCTTGACAGCTACTCAGCCGAGCGGCAGCCGGTGGCCCGGCGCGTGGTTGACCGGGCAATGCAGTCGGTCCGCAATATGCTGCCGATTGCCAACGCGCTGGGGTTCGAACCTGGCCAGAGTGAAGCGCAGGGCTGGCAGAACGTTGACGAACTCTTCGGCGATACGGAGCGGGGCCGCGAGCGGCGCCACGCCTTGCAGGAGGCCGTCAGGCTGCAGAATTACCAGTTCAACTGCCACGGCGTGGAAATGGGGCAGGTCTATGCTTCGGATGCGGTGGTGTCCGATGGCCGGAGCCGGGCCCCCTGCACGCGGGATCCGGATCTCTACTATCACCCCGACACTGCGCCGGGCGGTGTTGTTCCTCACGCATGGCTGGAGCGTAGCAAGGAGCGGGTCTCCACCCTGGACCTGGTGGGGCACGGTCGTTTTACGCTGCTTACCGGTATCGGTGGCGATGACTGGCGCCGCATTGCCGCAGACGTTTCAGCCGCGCTCGAGATTGAGCTCGAAGTCGTCAGCATCGGCGGGCCGAACTGCGATGCCCATGACGTCTATGGCACCTGGAGCGAACTGCGCAGCATCTCGGATTCCGGGGCCGTCCTGGTGCGCCCGGACCGGATCGTCGGCTGGCGGCATGGGCAGCACGATGCGCGCGCAGCGCAGGGCCTGGAAGACGCGATGCGCAGCATGCTTGGCCGGGCGGCGCTGGCGGGCGGGCGGCGCCAGGCGGCGTAGCGAAAAGCACAAGGTGCCCGCTCACGCGTCTCGCAAAATATATAATGTTTGACACTATCTATCATCTGCGAGACCAAGCCGTGGCGAGAACAAAGTCAGCGAAGGCTGTTTCCGACGAGGCCGCAACGGCTTTGCCGGAAGCCCCGGACCTGGGCGGGCGCACCTGGGCTTCCGTGCTGGAGCAATCCGTGCGCGAGGACATCATCAACGGCAAACTGCCCGCCGGCAGCAAGCTGCGCCTGAAGGATCTGGCCGAGCGCTACCAGGCCGGCGTGATTCCGCTGCGCGAAGCCCTGTCGCGGCTGTGTACCACGGGCTTCGTGCTGGCCATCGACCAGAAGGGATTCCGGGTGGCGCCGCTGTCGGCGGAAGAACTGCTGGACATTACCCGCGTGCGCCAGCAGATCGATACCAGCGCGCTGCGCGACGCGATCGAGGCTGGAGATATCGCATGGGAGGCGCAAGTGGTTGCGATGCATCACCGGCTGACGCGGATCCCGATGGTGCTGCGCGGCAAGGACGGGGCGCTCAATCCTGAATGGGAAGAGGCGCACGCCGCCTTCCACGAAGTGCTGGTGGCCGGCTGCCGCTCGGCATGGCTGCGGCGCTTCTCGGTGGTGCTGCGCGACCAGACCGCCCGCTATCGCTTCTTGTCTCTCGCCGTGCCCAAGGCTGCGCGGGCGCGCGACGTTGCTGCCGAGCACGAAGCCATCGTCAATGCCATCGTCGCGCGCAATGCGCGTGAAGCGTGCCGGTTGCTGTCAGAGCATTTCCAGGCGACCACTGACCTGGTGTTGAAGTACCTGGAGCAACAGAAGGTGAAGGCAAGGCCATCGCGCAGGGCAGCAGTGCCCACTGAGCTGGCTACCTGAGGGAGGGGGCGGCTGCCCCGAGAGCAGTTACCAGGCGCGCGCTGTGGGATATGCGGTGTTTCTTCTGCGGAAACACCGTGTTCGCCATTCCTTGCCTTACGGCGATGCGTGGCGAATGCTAGCCTTGAGTCCCTTTCCCGCGGTACCGCGAGACGGACCGCGGGGCATTCTGCCGATACTCAGGAGTTCCCCCATGGCGCAAGCTCTCCCAGCCAGTTCCCGCAACGATGACACCGACGCCCAGGAAACCGCCGAATGGCTGGATGCGCTTGAGGCGGTGATCGCGCACGAGGGGCCGGAGCGCGCACATTACCTGATCGAGCGGCTGATCGAGCGCGCCCATGGCGCCGGCATCTACCTGCCGTTCAGCGCCAACACCGCCTACCTCAACACCCTCCCGCTCGATGCGCAGGCGCGCAGCCCGGGCGACCATGAGCTCGAGCACCGCATCCGCTCCTATGTCCGCTGGAATGCGATCGCGCTGGTATTGCGCGCGGCGCGCGACACCAATGTCGGCGGCCATATTGCCAGCTTTGCCTCGGCGGCGACGCTGTATGAGATCGGCTTCAACCACTTCTGGCACGCGCCCTCGGCGCAGCATGGCGGCGACCTGGTCTTCTTCCAGGGGCACTCGGCGCCGGGCTTCTATGCGCGCGCGTTCCTGGAGGGCCGGCTGACGGCCGAACAGATGGACAACTTCCGCCAGGAGGTGGACGGCAAGGGCATCTCGTCCTACCCGCACCCATGGCTGATGCCGGACTTCTGGCAGTTCCCCACGGTGTCGATGGGGCTGGCGCCGATCATGGGTATCTACCAGGCCCGCTTCATGAAGTACCTGCAGGACCGCGGCTTTGGCCAGCATGAGGGCCGCAAGGTGTGGGTCTTCTGCGGCGACGGCGAGATGGACGAGCCCGAATCGCGCGGCGCGCTGGGCATGGCCGGGCGCGAGCAGCTGGACAACCTGGTCTTCGTCATCAACTGCAACCTGCAGCGGCTGGACGGGCCGGTGCGCGGCAACGGCAAGATCATCCAGGAGCTGGAATCGGAGTTCCGCGGCGCGGGCTGGAACGTGGTCAAGGTGGTCTGGGGCAGCAAATGGGATGCGCTGCTGGCGCGCGACAAGGCCGGCATCCTGGCGCAGCGGATGATGGAATGCGTCGACGGCGACTACCAGACCTTCAAGTCGAAGGACGGGGCCTACGTGCGCGAGCATTTCTTCAACACCCCCGAGCTCAAGGCCCTGGTCGCGGACTGGTCCGACGACGACATCTGGGCGCTGAACCGCGGCGGGCACGATCCGCACAAGGTCTACGCTGCCTACCAGGCCGCCAGCCAGCACCGCGGCCAGCCGACCGTGATCCTGGCCAAGACCATCAAGGGCTACGGCATGGGCGAGGCCGGCGAGGCGCAGAACATCACGCACCAGCAGAAGAGCATGCGGGTGGAAGCGCTGATGCAGTTCCGCGACCGCTTCCGGCTGCCGCTGTCCGACCAGCAGCTGGACGAGCTGCCCTACCTCAGCTTCGAGGAAGGCTCGCGCGAACACGGCTACCTGCATGAACGGCGCCAGGCGCTGGGCGGCTACCTGCCGGCGCGGCGCCGGCGCGGGCCGTCGCTGCCGGTGCCGGCGCTGTCGGCGTTCGAGGCGCAGCTCAAGGCCAGCGGCGAGGGGCGCGAGTTCTCCACCGCGATGAGCTTCGTGCGTATCCTCAACACGCTGCTGCGCGACCAGGCGCTGGGCCGGCGCATCGTGCCCATCGTCTCGGACGAGTCGCGCACCTTCGGCATGGAAGGGCTGTTCCGGCAGATCGGCATCTGGTCGCAACAGGGGCAGACCTATACGCCGCAAGACGCTACGCAGCTGAGCTTCTACAAGGAATCCAAGGACGGGCAGATCCTGCAGGAAGGGATCAACGAGGCCGGCGCCATGGCCGACTGGATTGCCGCCGCCACGTCATACTCGACGCACGGCGAGCCAATGATCCCGTTCTTTATCTTCTATTCGATCTTCGGCTTCCAGCGCTTCGGCGACCTGGCCTGGGCCGCCGGCGACCAGCGTGCGCGCGGCTTCCTGCTGGGCGGCACCGCCGGGCGCACCACCCTGAATGGCGAAGGGCTGCAGCACGAGGACGGACACAGCCTGGTGTGGGGCGGCACCATTCCCAACTGCATCAGCTACGACCCCACCTTTGCCTATGAACTGGCGGTGATCATCCAGGACGGCCTGCGCCGCATGGTCCAGGAGCAGGAAGATGTGTACTACTACATCACCGTGATGAACGAGAACTACGAGCACCCGGCCATGCCCGAAGGCGCCGAGGGCGACATCCTGAAGGGGATGTACCTGTTCCGGCGCGGCAAGGAGGGCGGTGACGGGCGGCCCCGCGTGCAGCTGCTCGGCGCCGGCACCATCTTCCGCGAAGTGATCGCCGCGGCGGCATTGCTGGAACAGGACTGGGGCGTGCAGGCCGACCTGTGGGGCTGCCCCAGCTTCACCGAACTGGCGCGCGAGGGCAATGCCGCGGCGCGCTGGAACCTGCTGCATCCGGGCGAGACGCCTCGCCTTTCCCACGTGGAGCAATGCCTGGCGCCGATGAAAGGACCCGTGATTGCGGCTACCGACTACGTGCGCGCGCTGGCCGACCAGATCCGTACCTTCGTGCCGCGCCGGTATGCGGTGCTGGGCACCGATGGCTATGGCCGTTCCGATACGCGTGAGCAGCTGCGGCATTTCTTTGAGGTCGACCGCTACTGGATTACGGTCACGGCGCTGAAAGCGCTGGCGGACGAGGGTGCGATCGGTGCGGCGGTCGTGCAGCAGGCGCTGCAGAAATACAGCCTCGATGCCGATAAGCCATATCCGCTGCGCGCCTGAGCGGGCGGATCAGCCCGGGAGGACGCGGGCGACCGCAGGCACCCTGGCGAAGCGCGCGGCCAGCGCCTCCCACGGCGGTGGCGACAGAGACTGCTGCAGGAACTGGATCAGGGTGCGCAGCTTCTGCGAGGGAAACTCGGAGCGCGGATAGACCGCGAACACCCCGTCGTCGAGTGGGGTCTCGTCCGGCAGCACCTGGACCAGGCTGCCCGCCGCCAGCTCCGCCGCGACAATGAACAGCGGCAGCACCGCGATGCCGTGGCCGGCCAGCGCCGCATCGCGCAGGACTTCGCCGTTGTTTGCGGTAAATACGCCGCGCGGCGTGATGATCCTGGGCGCGGCTTGCGGCGTGGTGCCGCGGAACGCCCAGATCTGGCCCGGCGGTGAATTGCTGTATGACAGGCACGCGTGCCGGGCGATGTCGTCAAGGCTCTCCGGCACGCCGGCCCGTTGTGCATAGTCAGGGCTGCAGCATACGATGCGCCGGCTGACCGCGAGCTTGCGCGCGATCAGCGCGCTGTCGGCCAGGCGCGTGATGCGGATCGCCACGTCGTAGCGCTCGTACCCGGTATCGACGAGGCGGTCGTCCAGTTCCGTGACGACGTGCAGGCGCGGATGCTGCTTCGCGAACTCCGCGATCAACGGCGACAGCCACAGTGTGCCGAAGCTCATTGGCGCCAGGATGCGTAATTCACCGCACAGGTCGCCGGAGGTTTCCGAAATGCTCTCGGCGGCATGGGTCAGCTGCGCCATCGCGGCGCGGGCCTGCTCGTAGAAGTGGCGGCCGCTTTCCGTCGGCTGCACCCGGCGCGTGGAGCGCTGCAGCAACGTGACGCTCAGGCTGCGCTCCAGGTCGCTGATGCGTTTGCTGACGACGGATTTCGACAGCCCCATGTGACGCGCGGCGCCGCTGACGCTGCCCATTTCGACGACCAGGAGGTACGCTTCGATGTCCTCGGTCCTGATTTGCATGTTGGCCTTTCCGCTTTGATTCCCTGGTACGACAGAATACTGAACGGTACTGTGTCCCTGCAATGAGGTATTGCACCGCGCAGGAAATGGCGGTGCTGGCCGCGTCGCACGAGCCACCTTGACGACTTCGTTCTTCTCGCGGCGCGGCTCGCTACGCTTGCTCGATACTGCCCTTCGCACCAAACGCCGGGCTCGGCGAGCCGCCCCAGAGATCGGCTGCGTCCTTGCCGCGCTCCATCATTCGCGCTTCCCGCGCGGTGGCTTCCGGAAACTCTTCCATGCCAAAGCTGTACTCCGCAGTCAGCCCATCCGGATCAGAGAAGTAGAGAAAGATGCTGCCGGAATTGTAGTGGCGGCCCGGACCAAAGCTGATATCCACGCCTGCATCGCGCAACCGGTTGACGGCCTTCCCGATATCGTCGATTTCGGAAACCATGAAGTTGACATGATGAAGCTGGTTGTCGCTGGTTTGGCCCACCGCGAAACTATGGTGATAGGGATTCGGAAAGCACCGAAGGAAGGCAAACCTTCCCGGCGTGTAGTCAGATACCTTGAAGCCGAAGTCGTTGAGCAGGGACTGATAGGTCGCGTCGAACGAGCGCGCCCCGATCACGACGTGGCCTAGTCTCGCGATCTTCGTGTGGGGCGAGGAGAACGGCCGGATCAGTTGCATCACCTCCGCATAGAACTCGAAGGTAAGGCCACTGGCTGGTTCTCGAACGCGGAAGCTGCGGCCTTGCCTGAGCGCTTGGCACTCGGCCGTCGTGAGTTCGACGGGGTGCAGGCCGCGCGCCTCGAAATGCGCGAAGGCATCGTCGAGCTGGCGGGCGTTCTCCAGCTCAAAGCCAACCCGGCAAAGTCCCGGCAGCGGCGACTCAAGGAGCACGAGATTGTGATGGTCCGACGAGCACCTGAGAAACGCTGCGTCGTCCGTGCGTTGCGTCAGCTCCAGTCCGACAAGGTCGCGATAAAAGGCTACGGACCGGTCCAGGCTGGTCACGTTGAGCGCGACGTAGCCAAGCTTTCGATAGCGGAATGGTTGATTCACTGTCTTCTCCTTTGATTGCCTGCTTCCCCAGCTGCAATTTAGTATCATCAGGCGGATTTCATGACCGCAGAGTGATACTGTACATCACTGGCGTTCGCCGATGCAATCGATCGGCAAAGGGCTTGGCTATGCCGCACCTGGCCTCATGCCGGCAAGTCTTTTTGCATCTTGACAATGCCCTGAGCGGTGGCTAGAGTTGGCGTAAATGAAACAACGTGTCCACGGTATGAAACTAGAGAACTCAACCGGACGCATGCCAACAAGGAGCTATCGGGTGTCGGAGACAGAGGTGCTGATCGTAGGGGCAGGGCCGGTGGGTTTGACGCTGGCGATCGATCTGGGGCAGCGGGGCGTGCGTTGCACGCTGGTGGAGCGCAACCAGGCGCCCGGGCGCTTGCCGAA
The DNA here is from genome assembly GCF_000611125.1 of Cupriavidus sp. SK-4. Lineage (NCBI taxonomy): Bacteria > Pseudomonadati > Pseudomonadota > Betaproteobacteria > Burkholderiales > Burkholderiaceae > Cupriavidus > Cupriavidus sp. SK-4. Next base: position 1,612 of record NZ_JFJW01000174.1, on the reverse strand, counting down.
GATGGAGCGCTGCAATGCGCGGACGATGGAGATCTACCGGCGCCTGGGGATAGCGGAGCAGATCCGGGACGCGGGGTATCCGCGCGATGAGCCGATGGATGTGTTCATCGTGACCTCGCTGGCGCAGCCGCCGCTGTTGCACCGGGCCTATCCGTCGGTGCGTGAGCTGCAGGCGCAGGGCAGGCGGCGCAATGACGGTGGTGCGCCGCTGGAGCCGTATCACCTGATCTCGCAATACACGCTGGAGCCGCTGCTGAAGGCGGTGGCCGAACGCACGCCGAATGTGACGGTGCGCTTTGGCTGCGAGCTGACGGAGTTTGCGCAGGATGAAGACGGGGTAAGTGCGAGCGTCGTCGATAGCGAGGATGGCGCGCAGGAGATCCGCGCACGCTATCTGGTGGGATGCGATGGCGGCTCCAGCACGGTGCGCAAGCAACTGGGAATCCGCTTGAGCGGCGAGGGCAACATCCTGCGGTTGCGGCAGGCGCTGTTCCGGTGCGACGACCTGTATGCGCGCATTCCGATGGGGCGTGGGCGGCATTACCACGTGGTGGACGACCAGGAAACGCAGATCGTGGTGCAGGACGACTGCCGCCACTTCACGATGCACTCGGTGGTGGCCGACGATGCGCAGATGGCGGAGAAGTTCAGGCGCGTGGTCGGCCTGCCGATCGAGTTCGAAACGCTGTATGTGGGGGAGTGGACCCAGCACCTCCTGCTGGCGGACCGCTACGGCGAGGGGCGGGTGTTCCTGGCTGGGGATTCGGCGCACCTGGTGATCCCGACGGGCGGCCTGGGGATGAACACCGGCGTTGGCGATGCGATCGACCTGTCGTGGAAGCTTGCGGCGACCCTGGCCGGGTGGGGCGGTCCGAACCTGCTGGGCTCATACCAGCGCGAGCGCCGGCAGATCGGCGCGCGCAACGTGGCGGCGTCGCGCTATGCGGCCAACGGCAAGCGCACGTGGCGGGCGGCCTACCGGCCCGACATCGGCGATCAGACGGCCGAGGGCGCCCAGGCACGGGCGAACCTGGTGCGCATCGCGGAAGTGGAGCAGCGCAAGGTGAACGAGCAGACGGGGACGGAGCTGGGCTACCGCTATCTCGATTCGCCGCTGGTCTGGCCGGAGCCGGGAGAGAGCCCGGACCCGGACAGCTACAGCTACCGGCCGACCACCTGGCCGGGCGCGCGCCTGCCGCATGTGTGGCTGGATGACGGCAGCGCGCTGCATGACCGGATCGGGCCGGGCTACACGCTGCTGCGGCTGGGTGGCACGCGCACGGAGACGTCGGGGCTGGCCGCATGCATGCGCGAGCTGGGCGCCCCGCTTGAGGTGATCGAGATCGGGGACGCGGCGCCGCGCGAGGTGTATGGGTGCGACCTGCTGCTGCTGCGCCCGGACCTCCACGTGGTCTGGCGCGGCAATCACCTGGATGTGGATCCGAGGCGGCTGGCCGCGGTGGCCACGGGCCATCGGCTGCCCGCGGCGGTGCAGGGCTGAACCGTTCCCCATTGACAGGACAGACAGGACAGACGACATGACGTTCAAGGTGACCTTACAACCGAGCGGGCACAGCTATGCGGTGCCGGCGGGGACGACCGTGCTGACGGC
>NZ_JFJW01000173.1:0-41401 GCF_000611125.1 Cupriavidus sp. SK-4 | reverse complement strand
AAGTTGTCTCCAACTTCTGGGGGTCAGTTCACACGCGGGAGAGGGAGTACACAAACGGTTTGTCCGGAGTCCGCAGCACTTGCCAGCCTGGCGAACGTTCGACCGGCTTGCCACCAGCCTGCTAAGCGCGGCTGAACATCGACTTCCTGATAATGGCATGCACTCCCCAGTTGCCATTCACCACCTGCGTGATGCCAAAATCCACCGCAACAGAGATCAGCGCGACCGCCTCGTCCTCACTCAGCCCCTTGACCGACATAAGGAAGCGGCGTGTCTTGCGGAAGGCGTCGCGCATGGCGTCGTCCAGGGTGGACTTCAGGTAGATGTGGCTCTGCGCCATCTGGCCCAGTTCAGCCAGGTGGTTCGGCGAGCTGAAGCCATGCAGGATCCATTCGTCGGCGGTTTCCACCAGCGGGTAGCTCAGGTCGGCGAAGGGAGCGTCGCGATCGATCATGGTGCTCTTGTGCAGGATGAGCTGGAAGTCACCGGTGAGTGAGCATTCGATGGCCGTGCCGCACAGCTCGGAGTCTCCCTGCGAGGCATGGGGATCGCCAATTGACAGCAGGGCGCCCGGTACGGCCACCCTGAGATAGACGCTGGCGCCCCGGGTGACGCGCCAGTTGTCCAGGTTGCCGGCGAAGCTGGAGGGCGGGATGGAGTCGATCAGGCCGTCCTGCGCCGGCGCCACGGCGATGACGCCGAAGTGGGGGCGGACCGGTATCTCGATATCGCGCAGCACGTCGTAGTTCTTGACGATGGTGTCGTGGTCGACTGGCACGCCGGGATAGTCGATGGTCGGGTGCAGCACGCCGAACGGATCGCGCTGCGGCGTCCAGCGGAAGTTGTAGACCGCGCGCGCACGGCTGTCGGCGCGTTCGCAATCGATCTCGAAGACGGTGACCACTTCGCGCTCGCGCGGCTCGGTCAGCATGTCGCGATAATGAAAGCCCCACCAGGTCGCAGCGTTGCTGCCGAAGGCCCTGCCGGCAAAGCGCGGGTTGCAGCACGGGCGCGGGCGCACGTCCAGGATGCGCACCTCCAGCACATCGCCGGGCATGGCGCCGCGCACCGCGACCGGGCCGGTGCAGATATGCACGCCAAAGCCTTCGCCGGCGCCGCGGCCATAGACCGAGGCGTCGATGGGGCCCGCGCCGCGCCGGTTGACGTTCTTCTGATCTGCGGTCCAGTGAAAGACGCTTTCGGCGCCGGCGTCGCCGTCGATCATGCGTTCCCGGTCGTCAGAGGCGTGCTGCGTCAGTGTTTCGATGGTGACGGTGTCGCCGGGCATGACCTCGAGCACAGGCGGCAGGTCGTGGCTGAGATAGCCCCAGTGCACGGTCTTGTCCGTGGCCTGCAGCCAGTGGTGCCGGCCTTCCGGGCGGGCGGCATGCGAGCGCGCCTGGGTGATGGGGACGATGGTGGGCGCCGCTTGCAGGCGCGCAGCAGAGCCATCGTTCGCGGGCGCGCCAGGGCTGGCGGGAGCGCGTTTCGCATGGGCCGGAAGCCCTCGGGAGACATTCTGCGGTGGGCGATGCTCGGGCGTGTTCGCCGTCTGCTCACGGTAGGCGCGGGGCGAAATCCCGAACTGTTCGCGAAACGCGTGGCTGAAGTGCGAAGGGTCGTTGAAGCCCCAGCGATAGCAGATGTCGGAGACCGAGAGCTTGTCGTATTGGTGGTTCGCCAGGTCGGCCCGGCATCGCTCGAGCCGGCTGGTGCGCAGGTAGGCGGAAAAGCTGCTGCCGGATTTCTCAAAGAGCTTCTGCAGGTAGCGGGCCGACATGCGCTCGTCCGCGGCGATGGCGGCGAGGCTGAGTTCCGGCTCGGCAAGGCGTGCGTCGATGCGGCTGCAGACGCGCGCAAAGACGGCCGCGCGCGAGGGCGTCATGTCAGGCGGTGCGCTGGGCTGGCTGTCGGCCAGCGCGGCGTCAAGGCAGGCAGTGATGGTGTTGTCGAAGGGCTGGATGGCCTTGGCGTTTGCGGACACGATGGTGTCGAAGCTGGCCGCCATGGACTGGAGCAGGCGGGCAAACAGTTCCGCGGCGTCGCCGCTCAGCACCAGCGCGGAGCGAGGCAAGGGGGCCGTGATGCGTGCGCTGAGCAATGCCTGGCCGATATGCACGATCAGCATCCGGAAGCTGGTGGCCAGGGCCAGCCTGCGGGCGGCGTGTTCCGGCACGCAGACCACCTGCCCCGGCCGCAGCGGTTCACGCAGTTCCGGCGCGGCGAGGTGCGCTTCGCCTTCGGTCAGCATCAGCAGCATCAGGCCGCGGCCGTCGCCGCTGGTGATGGCCAGCGTCTGGGGGACCGATGCAATGCAGGTCAGCTCGATGCCCGCGGGGGTGGTCCGCGATTCGATCGTGCCGTGCAGGGTGTGATCGGCGCACAGGCTTTCGCAATGCAGGCGTGCGGCGCGCAGTTCGTCACGCCAGGCTGCGCCGCGCCGGTTGCGTGGATAGGCTTCGGTGGAAAAACGCAAAAGGTGCAATTGAGCCTCCCTGGCATCACGCTGCAACAGCGAAAACGGGCGGACATTGCTGTCCGCCGCTCATCCAAAGCATTTCCTGCGAAGGCCAGGCCCTCCGCTAGCCGAACAGCAACTGCCCCCGCATCGCGGCCACCAGTACGAATCCGGCGAACGTGCCAAAGATGGCGAAGATCCCGCCGAGCACGTTCGGGGCCGGTATCGGCGCACGTACCGCAGTGTAGATAACGCCAGTCACCAAGCCAACGGCTGCGGCCTGCAGCTCGGTGCTGCCCAATGCAATTTCCACCATGGCATTCCCCAATCTCATGAATTGCGCGTGATTCAGCGGCTTTCCGGCGGCCGCCCGAAGGCGATGGTCCTGCGCCATGCGTGCACGATCAGATAGCCGATGTAGGTGAAGAGGATGGCGCAGATCCCGCCGGTGACGTTTGGCGCGGGGATCGGCAGGTTCAGCCAGGAATACAGCGTGCCGGTGACCAGGCCGACAATCAGTGCAACCAGTTCGTTGCGTCCTATGTAGACGTATTGCATGCGGCGCTCTCCCTTTGTATTGAGTTGATGGCTCAGCCCTTGTCCTTGGGCGGGAAGATCGAGCGCGGCATGGTGCAATGGATGCCCTGGGTGCCATCGACGACCTGCGTCACGCCGAAGTCAGCCGAGACGCTCATGAGCGAATAGGCATCGTCGCGCGAGAGTCCCTGTTGCTCGGTCAGCAGGTGGATCATGTCGCGGGCCGCGTTCTTGCCGGCTTCATCCAGGTCCTCATGGAAGCCATGGACGACCCAGCAATCCGGCGTTTCCAGCAGCGGCGACGGGAAGTGGAAGTCCTTGCGCAGCACGATCTGGAACAGGACGTTCAATGAGGCCTCGATGGCGGTGCCGCTGATCTCGCCGTCGCCTTGCGAGATATGCGGGTCGCCGATCGAGAACAGCGCGCCATCCACCTGCACCGGGTAGTACATGGTGGCGCCCGCGCCGATGCGCCAGTTGTCGATATTGCCGCCATGCAGGCCAGGCTCGACGGTGGTGACGCGGCCGCGCGCGTCGGGCGCGACGCCAGCGGTGCCCAGGTGCGGGCGCACGGGAACGCGCACACCGGCCAGCGCGGGCTGCCGGCAGCATTCCCGGTCATCCACGAGCTTGCCGGGGATGGTCATCTTGCCGGGGTAGTCGAAGGCGTACAGGGCATGCGCGGTGTTGGAGCGCTGGTCCAGTTCATAGATGGTGACCCGCTCCTTCTCGAACTCTTTGTACAGCTGGCCCCAGTGGGCCGCGGCATTCGCCCCGAAACGGAAGCGCGGAATCATCTGCAGGTAGCGCACCTCCAGCACGTCGCCGGGCTTGGCGTCTTCGACATAGATGGGGCCGGTCATGATGTGCACGCCGGGGTTGCGGTCGTCGTGGGGAATCGCCCGGAAGATCTCGCGAATGGCGTCGTCCATCATCAGGTCGGGGGCATCGCCGGCATGGTGGGTCACCGCTTCGGCGCGAATGAGGTCGCCGCTTTTCACGGTCAGGGCGGGCGCCTTGGCGGCATCGAAGTAGCCCCAATGGACGGTCTCGGGGCGGGCGGGCAGGTCGTGCAGCATGTTGTCTCCTATGTTTTCTTGCAGCCGTGTCCGCAGCCGTTCACCCGGTGAGCGGCTGGATTCGATGAGGTAATCAGGGACACTGGCTATGCGTGGCAGGCGGGGTATGCCTGGTACCGCGCGGCAGTCCTGCTGGCGCCGCGCGGTGAGTCAATACTAGGGACAGGGCGTTGCGGGGCAGTAGGGCGATTCACCCCAAACTCTTGTGTTGCTGCGTACTAAGGTAAACCCGCTGCACGATGCCGGGTCGCGGCGGACTGTTAATTCGAAGTTGACATCGTGTCAACGATCTATGGAATTGTCGACAACACCTTGACAGTGCGGAAGCCCGGCAGAGCCTGGGGCCGATGCTGAGGATGGCAGGCGCCCTGGGTATGGATGCCGCGCAGGTTGCGGGGCTGAAGGCCGCCGGGGGTGGTGCAAGTGGCTGTGCGGGGCCGGCGCAATGCCGGCGCCTGCTATTGCTATTGCGATGGCGCCTCGGGCCATTTCCCCTTGCGGGGGAAGCGCATATCGAACTCGGTGAACACGTGCTCCTCGGAGCGGCAGCTGATGCTTGCCCCCCAGCTGTTCAGCACCTTCTGGCAAAACGCCAGTCCGATGCCGGTGCCGCGATGCGCCGGGTAAGAGAAGAAGGGCTGGAACATCCGGGCCAGCACTTGCGGCGGCACGCCCGTGGCGGTGTCGCGGAACATTACATGGACGGCGTCGGGCCGGACCTCGCAACGGATATGGATGGTGCCCTTGCCGGCCCGCTTGGTCGCTTCCAGTGCGTTCTTCAGCAAGTTGGTCGTGACCAGCCCGAACAACTGGGCGTTGCCCATCACATAGGCGGGGCCAGGCAGGTCGACAGTGACCAGATCCAGGTCGCTGTGCTCGAACGGAAACCGGCCGACAGCGTCGCGGATCACGCCGCCCAGTTCGAACAGCTCCTGCGTGGCGTTGTCCGGGTTCTTGGAGTTGGCGACCAGCAGTTCAATGCTGTTGCTGATATGGGCCAGGTCTGACTCCATCCGGGCCACGGCCTGCATCAGGCCGTCGCGCTGCGGCGTGTCCTGGTCCAGGGCCGCCGGCAGCCGCGCCTTGAGGCCCCTGGCAGTCATGGCCAGGCTGGTCAGCGGCGTGCGCAATTCGTGCGCGACGGTGGCCAGCGCGGCGGCCATCCCGCGCCGCTTCTGTTCGGCCAGCAACTGGCGGTCCATCTTGATCACCACCAGCACCGCGATGACAAAGCCGATCACCGGCAGCTGCAGCAGTACCGGCTCCCACGGGATTACACCCATGGAGTTGCCCGCCAGCACGAACAGCGCGATGGCTGCGGCGGCCCCTGAGAACAAGGCAATGGTCGCGAACGCGGTGTTGAAGTGATACAGGATCACCACCGCGATGATGACCGATTCTGCCCACACCATGGAGCCGCCGTTCTCCAGGTAGAAGAAGATAAAGGCGAACGGCAGGCCTACGGTAATCGCAAAGAGCGCATAGGGCGGCAGCCAGCGCCGGTCCGAGAAGGCGGAGGCGAACAGCAACGGCACGAACAACGCGGTGCAGACCAGGCGCAGCCAGAGGTTTTCATAGGGCTGCGGGAAGATGTAGGACCAGATCACGTAGTACAGCGGGTGTCCGATCACGCCCAGCGCGCCCACCATCTGGATCCGGCGCAGCCGGATGACGCTCTCCTCGTCCAGCAGGGTGGCCCGCGCGGCGGTCTCGAACACGGTCTGCCACGCATGGCGGGCGACGCCGGCAAGTGAGGTGCGGCCGTCTTCCGCTTGCGCTACCTTTGCATCCATCTCCAGGACTACTCCTCGCGGGAGCCTGCCAGCGGCCCGCTTGTGGGATTTTGAGACTTGCGCCGGGCCCGGCGCGTCGAGGACCACTCATCCAGCCGGACTTCGTCGCGGATGCTGGCGAGCACGCCGACCAGGCGGTCGATTTCATTGGCGGCAAGTTTCGCATGCAGCGTAAGTCGCATCAATGCCCGATTCTTGGGTGTTGCCGGCGCACAGAATACCGCGCCGAAGATTCCGCGGCGCTGCAGCGCATCGCGCAGCACCTTGACTTGCGGCTCGGTTCCCGCCTCCAGGCCGATGATCTGCTCGGAGCCCTCGCTGATGTTGTAGCCCAGTTCGGCAATCGCAGCCCGGGTGTCGCGGGTGATGGCGTGCAGGCGCGCACGGCGCTCATCCGCCGTGGCGACGAAATCCGTCACGGCATCGAACCACGCAACCTCATGGCGCAGCAGCCCGGAACTGAAAATGGCCGGCCGGGACTCAACCGCGAAGAAGTCCTTGAAGTCGGTCGAACAGGCAACATAGCCGGCACGGCCGGCGAACGCCTTGGCCAGCGAGGCCGTGCGGAAGTGTACGCGCTCAGACAGCCCGAGCGCGCGCACCAGGCCGCCGCCAGACGGCCCATGGGTGCCGAGCGAGTGCGACTCGTCCACCACCAGCACGCAGCCCGATGCCTCCGCCAGGTCGACATAGTCCTCCAGCGGCGCCACGCTGCCGGTGGTGCTGTAGACCGAGTCCACCATGATCACGCCCGGGCCGAAGCGCTCAAGCTGGCGGCGCACGTGCTCGCAATCGTTGTGGCGCACCGGCACGGCCTGCGCGCCCGCGGCGATGATGCCCTCCCACAGGGAGGCATGCCCGTTCATGTCGATATAGACCGGAATGCCGGGGCCGGCAATGCACTGCACTAGGCCGACGTTGGCGGCCCAGCCGGACTGGGCGATCAGCCCGTCCTCGGCCTGCATCAGGTCTGCGATCTTGCGCTCGACCCGCCGCTGCGGGGTGTCGCCGTGCCGGAACACGGACGACATCAGCAACTCCGGCTCTTCATTGAGGAAGGCCCGCGCCTGCGCCTGTACCAGCGAGGATTCGCCGAGCAGGCAGAGATAGTCGTTGCTGCTCAGGTGCAGTGCATCGGGCCCGGGCGTGCGTCCGTGAAGCAGATGATCGCCGCCCCAGAGCTTGCCCATCCGCTCGTCGAAATGTTGTGCCATCCGCGCCGTGATCCATGGCGGCAGCGTGGGGGCTTTAGCGCGAGAGGCGTGGCGCATCGGGTGCGGAGGCTCGGCTTCGGAGAACATCGGCTTTCCTTCTACAGGTCGGGTAATTAGTGAGATCGGTGGCAAGGCTCTGCATGGCGGTTGCGGCAAAAGTTGCCGTCCGCGCGCGACGCGGCCGCACCCAGTCCTTCCGGCGAGGTGCCATTGCTGACAAGTCGGGGGAGTCCTGTTGACGTAGCGACCACTGTGCCAGCCTTACTCAGCGATTGTGACCGGACTTCCACCAATCCAACGTCCGTTTGGAGTGGGGGGTGCCGGGTTGAGACGGCCGCGTCGTGGCCACATCCTTCGCTGGTCGATTGGCCGATTTCTCACTAAAAAATGCCTTTTTCATCACTTATGTGATGCTTGCGCTACCTGTTGCGCCGGTCCTTGAGCCCGGACCGGGCGTGGCTTGCGCTTGGCGGGACCTTGTCAGGCCCGGGACTGCCGAATGCTCATCCTCAGTCTTGGTGAAGAACGTCCTTTTTGCACGCCCTGTTTACAGGCAGGCGGCCCCGGCAGCGCGCCATAGCCAGGAAGCGGTGCAACATTGGACTTGGCACCAAGGGCGGGAAACAAGGGGGACTGCCGGGTACGCAGGTTGCGGCCGGCGGCGATCGCCGCCAGCGTGAGGTGGCTGGCGGCGAGTGGGGGAGGGGATGGGGTGGCTTCGGAGAGGGGGCGCTGCCCATGGCGCTTCCAGGCTGGTGGCTTTGGCGCAGGGGTACAGGGCAGCAGCGTGCTGAGACGCTTGTGTCGGGGGCGCCTTACGCCTGGCCTGCCTCGTCGGTCAGCGCGGAAACGTCGACGATATACATCTGCCGCTCGGAGTCGTGGATCGAATCGATGCACACGTGCCGCCCGTCGCGGCTCCAGCGTGGATGCAGGTCGCAGCGGTTTTCCTTCTTCAGGTCCGGGCTGGTGTAGTAGCTGCCCAGGTCATGGCGCACACCCTGCGCCATGTCGAAGAGAAACAGCACGCGCTCGTTGGTGTGCGCGTCGGGATAGGTGTCGCTGAGCAGCCAGCGCTTGTTGGTGGGCGAGAAAGTCATGTGGCCGTTCTCGGTCAGGATGTCGTCGCCGATGACTTCAACCTTACCGCCGGGGCTGTCGTGGTAGAGGTGATAGTGGATGCTGCCCGCGTGCGGTCCCCACACGATGATGTGGCTGTCGTCCTGCCAGAGCGGATGGGAGATCTGGTACTCGGACTTCTCATAGTCGAAGGTGCCGACCGCGCTTGGATCGAAGTCTTCGGCCAGCTGCGGCAGCGGATGGTCGGAGCATTCGAGCAAACGCATGTCGCTGCCGTCCGGATTGATCGTGATCAGCCGGTGCAGGAAGCAGGTTTCGTCCTCGACCCGTTCGGTCCAGCGGTGCAGCAGCAGCACGCGCGAGGAGGACGGGTTGATTTCGATGTGGCTGACCCAATGGATGGCCTTGTCCATCGAGGCGCGCGGATGGAAATTGCGCAGGGCAGCGTAGCTCACGACCAGGCGCGTCTGGCCGGTGCGCAGGTCCATGTAGTGGATGCCGTCGTCGGCGGGAGCGTTGGCGAGCGCGGGCTGCGTGCCGTGGTCGCTGTAGCCGATGGTCTGGTGCGTGACGTAGAGGCGGCGGTAGTCCACGCACAGCGCGTAGCGGCTGTCCGGCGCGACCACATAGACGGGCATCGGCAGCTGGCGCGCTTCGCCGGTGTCGAGGTTGCAGATGGTGGCGCCCAGGTTGGGATAGAAGGCCTTCGCGTCCTGGGTGCGGCAGTTGTAGACAAGCTGGCGCTGCGCTTCGCCATCCAGCCATTGCAGCTGCGAGCCCATCTGCCAGTTCCACGCGGTGGTTTCCCCCACGCGATGGAAGCGGTCGTTGTCCTGCAGGTCGAAGTAGCCGATCTCTGCAACCAGGTCGGGGGTCAGGTCAGCATCGGCCACCGGCACGCGCTGCGCCAGCAGGTAGCGGCCCCTGCGGTCCCAGTTGGTCTTGTTGTAATAGCCGAAGAAGTGATGATGCTCGCCCGCGCCGACGCGGCGGCAGGGCAGCGGCGTGGCAATGATGCGTTCCGTTGACATGAAGCGTGTGTGTCCGTGTTGAAGCTGAAGTCTGGAAGGGTCAATGGCTGGCCGCGCGGCCAGCCATGAAGGGGAGTGTCCGTGCGCGGATGGAAGCCGCTTATTCGGCGGTGATCTTGCCCTTCTGGATCACCTGGTCCCAGCGCACTTTCTCCGCGGCGACGAACTTCTGCGCGGCATCGCGCGTATTGGCCACCGGGGTCATGCCCTGCTCTTGCAGTCCCTGCCGGAACTCCGGCGTGGCCACGATCTGGCGGATATCGGCGTTGAGCTTGTCCGCGATCGCATCCGGCACCCTGGCGCCAACCGCAACCGTGGTCCAGGAAGTCGCCACGAACGACGGGTAGCCGGCTTCGCTGGCAGTGGGCACATCGGGCAGCGCGGCCGAGCGGGTCTTGCCGGTCACCGCCAGCGCCTTGAGCTTGCCGGAGCGGATATAGGCCAGCGTGGTGGGCGGATTCTCGAACATCATGTCGATCTGGCCGCCGAGAAGATCCGTCATGGCCGCTGAGCTGCCCTTGTACGGCACGTGCGTGATCGGCGCATTGGCGTTGAGCCGGAACAGCTCGCCCATCATGTGCACCGAGGAACCGACGCCGGCCGAGCCGAAGGTTCGGGTATCTGGCTGCTGGCGCGCCAGGCTGGCCAGTTGCTGCAGGTTGTTCACCGCCAGCTTCGGGTTGACCACCACCACGTGCGGCATCTCCGCCAGCACCGTCACGACCTTGAGATCGGTGGCGGGGTTGTAGTTCAGCTTCTTGAAGGTGGCATAGGTGGCGTGCAGGCCCAGCGAGCCCAGCAGCAGCGTGTAGCCGTCGGGCGCCGCATCGACCACGGCCTTGCCCCCGATATGGCCACCGGCGCCGGGCCGGTTCTCGACCACCACCGATTGCTTGTAGAGCTTGCCCAGCCGGTCGGCCAGCATGCGTGCCTGCAGGTCCGAGCTGCCCCCCGCGCTGAACGGCACGATGATCCGGATCGTGTGGTCCGGATAACCCGGCTGGGCGAGCGCGCCGCCAGTGCCGGCGATGGCCAGCACGGCCGCAACGATCGCGCGTTTCCAAACATTCCGGGGCGAATGCCGCTTCATCACTTTTCTCCTTGGGTTCTGGTCCTGCCGTCTTGGAAGCGGCAATGCGAAGCGAGTGTAGAGGAGGGGTTGGCATTCTGAATAATTCTTTGTTCAATGCACCCTATGCAGATTTGATATACATTGCCCGACTCGCCCGTCCCTTGCCGATGCCATGTCCCGTCCCCTTAACTTCCGCCAGATCGAGGCGTTCCGCGCGGTCATGCTGACCGGAACCACGACCGCTGCCGCTGCCATGCTGCATACGACCCAGCCGTCGGTGAGCCGTTTACTGGCCCAGATGCAGGCGGCGACTGAGCTGAAGCTGTTCGATATCCAGAAAGGCCGGTTGCGGCCGACGCAGGAGGCGCGGCGCCTGTTCGACACGGTGCAGAACCACTTCCAGGGGCTGGCGCGCATCGAGCAGGACGTGGCGGTGCTGCGCAAGTCCGGCACCGGCGTGCTGCGTATCGGTTGCACGCCTTCACTCGGGCTGGGAGTGATGCCCAAGGTCATCCGGCCGTTCACCGAGCGCCACCCGGACGTGCATATCAGCCTGCAAACGGTCGGCGGGCACCAGTTGCGCGAAGGGTTGCTGCATGGCCTGTACGACCTGGTGCTGACCACCAGCGAGATCGATCATCCGCATCTCGATGTCAACGTGGTGCACCAGTCGGGGGCGGTGTGCGTCATGCACCCGGAACACGCGCTGGCAGCGCGCGACACCCTTCGCGTGCGCGACTTGCGCGGGCAGTTCCTGATCCTGCTGAACGCAGACGATGCGCTGCACCTGGCGGTGCAGCGGCTCATGCAAAAAGCCGGCGTCGAGCCGTCGGCGACCATCGAGACCACTTACTCAGGCACGATCTGCACGATGGCCGCCGAAGGGGCGGGCATAGGGATCGTCAATCCCTATGTCGCGGCTGTATTCGGACACGGCTTGCGCGTGGTGCCGCTCGCACCACGCTGCCCGGTGGAGGTGCGCATGGCGTTCTCCGGGCATTCCGCGCCATCGGAGATCGCAGAGGAATTCGCGGCGCTGCTGGCGGCGCATTTTCGCGTGCGCTCGCCGTTGGCGGAGAAGGCGGGGCGGGTGCGGGGCTGAAGGCGGCGGGCGGGTTGTAACGTCCCGGGCAGTCGTTCAGTCCAGCGACACGCCGAGCTTGCGGATCAGTTCGCCCCAGCGCGTACGCCCCGCGGCCAGCCATTGCGTTGCCGCTGCGCCGTTGCTCGTCTGCGGCCGCACGCCTTGTGCCAGCAGCTTCTTCTGGAAATCCGCGTCCGCGAAGACGGTCTTGAGCTGCTGCTCCCAGCGTGCACGGATGGCCGCGGGCGTGCCTGAGGGCAGGAACATGACGAAGGCGAACTCGGCATCGAAGTTGGCGATGCCGGTCTCTGCCACCGTCGGCACGTCCGGGAGCAAGGGGTCGCGCTTGAGGCCGGACACCGCAAGCGCGACCAGCTTGCCGCCCTTGATGTATTGCACGGCGGTCGGCGTGGCCAGGAATCCTGCCGGTACCTGACCCGCGAGCACGTCGCTCAGCGCTGGCGCATTGCCCTTGTAGGGGACATGGGTGCCCCGGATCTGCGTGCGTGCCTTCAGCATCTCGAACACAATATGGCCCGGCGATGCAACGCCAGCCGATGCATAGGACAGGTCTTTGTCCTTGCCGGCAGCCAGGAACTGCTTCAGGTCGCGGATTTTCAGGCCGGGATGCGTGACCAGCACCTGATTGAAGGTGCCGGCCAGGCCAACCGGCTCCAGGTCGCGGACCGGGTCGAACGACATCTTGCGATAGGCGAACGGGTTGACGGTGACCAGGGTGTCTGTCGACATCAGCAACGTGTAGCCGTCCGGCGTCGCATGCGCGACGGCTTCGGCACCGATATTGCCGCCGGCGCCGGAGCGGTTCTCCACCACGACGGGCTGCTTCAGGTCGCGCCCGGCACGCTCGGCAATGAGCCGTGCCACGGTGTCGAGCGGGCCACCTGCAGGAAAGTTGACGATCAGGCGGACCGGCTTGGCCGGGTAGGCATCCTGCGCGCAGGCGGGGGCCGCGGCCGCCAGCATGGCTGCGGCGATCAGCATTCGGAAGGGACGGCGTGTCATGGTTGTCTCCGTGGATATTGTTGTCATGGGGTGCTGCCGCTGGTGGTGCGGGCGGACCCGGTTCAGGCCAGCGCGGTCGGATTGGGGCTGGCGTCGCTGTGCGAGATCATCGTGGCCAGCAGCTGGTGCAGCAGCGCCTGGCGCGTGCCTGACAGCGCCGGCACATCCCACAGGTTGTGCGATTCGGTTGGGTCGCTTTCAAGGTCGTAGAGTTCGCCCCACGGCGCGCCTTCGTACACACTGAGCCGATAGCGCGCGGTTTGCAGCGTCCGCATGCGCGTGCGCATCGGGAAGCCGAACATGGTGCGCTGGTTCTCTTCCTCGATCAGCAGGGCTTCCCGCGGCAATGCCTCGCCGGCGATGGCGGGCAGCAGCGACAGGCCTTGCATGCCGTTGTAGGGCGCGCAGCCGGCGCGCGCGAGGATCGACGGCGCGATATCGATGCTCGAGCACAGTGCCTGGCTGCGCGCAGCGCCGGCATCGGTGGCCGTGCGCGCTGCGGGTTCCGACCAGATCAGCGGCGTGCGGATCAGGCCCTGGTAGTGCAGCGGCCCTTTCCAGAGCAGCTGGTGATCGCCGAAGAAGTCGCCATGGTCGCTGGTGAACAGGACCACAGTGTCGCGATCCAGGCCGAGCGCGGCCAGGTGCGTCATCACGCGGCCGATGGTGTCGTCGATATGCGCGATCGAGCCATAGTTCAGCGCCAGCGCTTCGCGGGCCTCGCGCGCCGTGCAGGCGAACATCGCCGGCGTATGCTTGACGGCGCGGCCGGCGTCGCGCTGCGCGTGCATCCAGCGCAGGTGCGGCGGCGCCAGCGCCGGATCGGCGTCGAACGAGGGTGGCAGGGCCATGTCCTCGGGCCGGTACATGTCCCAGAAGCGGCCGGGTGGCGTGAACGGGTGATGGGGATCCGGAAACGAACACTGGATCATGAAGGGGGCGTCCTCCTGCGCATATTGCCCGAGCAGGTCAATGGTGCGATCGCCGATCCATGCCGTGGTCGACAGCGTTTCCGGTACGCGCGTGCGCCAGGCCTGCCGCGCTTCGGCCAACACATAGCCAGGTGTCGGGATGGCATGCTCCTGGCCGCAGGCGCGCGCTACCTCGGGATGGCGCTGCTCCAGCCAGCGCCGGTAATGCCCGCCGGCCGTGTCGCCATGGTCGGTCACCAGCTGCACGTCGGCAAAGCCGTAATACGGCAGGGACATGGCGAAGTCAGGATCGTCGCGCCAGGCCGGTCCCCATTCCTGGTCGAAGCGCCCGCTTTCAGGCCGGCGCGCTTCGCCCTCCGTGCGCGGATCGCCGGGACGTGGCCAGACGGGCGCAAGGCCGGTCATGTTCTGCAGATGCGATTTGCCGACCAGGCCCGTGCGATAGCCGGCATCGCGCAGCCGCTCGACAAACGTCGTCTGTGACAGCGGCAAGGGAATGCCATTGTGGCGCGCGCCGTGTACCGACGGCATGCGCCCGGTCATCAGCGATGCGCGGTTCGGCATGCAGATCGGCGAGGCCACATAGCAGCGCTCTGCCACCCAGCCATGGCTGCCGAGCCGGTCGATATTGGGCGTCTGCACCACGGCGTTGCCATAGATGCCGAGATGGTCGGCGCGATGCTGGTCCGTGATGAACAGCAGGAAATTGGGGCGGGCGCTGGCGGGAATGCTGGACGGGGGCATGGCAATGGCGGCTTGCGGGGGATGGAAAAATTATTGCATCGTCCGCAATTCCATTGAAATGATTAATATGACCTCTGCTATAACCTGAAACTCATACCATGGATTGGACCCAACGGATGCGTATCCGCCAGCTGCATGTGCTGGTGGCGCTACATGAAACCCGCAATGTCAGCCGTACCGCTGCGCGCCTGAACATGACCCAGCCGGCCCTGTCGCGCTGGCTGGCCGAGCTGGAGAGTGAACTGGGGGTGGCGCTGTTCGAGCGGCATTCGCGCGGCCTGGTGCCGACCCGCTTCTGCGAAGCGCTGGTGGTGCATGCCCGTACCATCCTCAATGAGATCGAACGCACCCAGGCCACCATTCGCGTGATGGCAGAAGGCGCGGCTGGGCAACTGGCGATCGGCGCGACGCCAACCGTATCGGTCGATCTGCTGCCGTCGGCGATCAGCCGGTTCCGCGAGCGCTTTCCCGATGCCCACCTGACGCTGGCAGAGGGCACCGTCGAAGACATGCTGCCGGCCCTGCGCGAAGGGCGGCTGGACTTCGTCATGGGGCGTACCGAAGTGCAGGGCATCGACGGCGCGCTGCGCTGCGACCTGCTATATCCGGAGACCATCCGCGTGATCGCCGGCCCCACGCATCCGCTCGCGCGCAAGCGCAAGGTCGGGTGGGCGGATACGCGCGCCTACACCTGGGTGGGGCCGCCCGTGACCAGCCAGATCCGGCGCGAGCTGGACTACGAACTGGCACTGGCCGGCGAACCCGCGCCATGCGTGCGGATCGAGAGCGCGACGTTGCTTGCCAACGTGTCGCTGCTGCAGCAGGGAGAGCTGCTGGCCGTGATGTCAGGCCGGATGGCAGCATTCTTCAGTCGCCTGGGGCAGGTGGCGATATTGCGGCTGCCATACCGGCGCGAGGGCATGGTCGGCGTGCTCCGGCGCCGGGACACCGAGCAGACGCCGCTGCGGCAGGCGTTCATGGACGCGCTGGCTGCCAGCGCGCACGGATAGTCAGCTAGTCAGCAAGGACGCCATCCGGCTACCGCGCCGGTTGCCTCGCATCTGGCTCAGGTCCACTCCCCTCCAGCGCCGCCCCACGCGCCTCCATCGTCCTGCGCGCAATATTGAGCTGGTGGATCTGCGTCGTGCCTTCATACAGCCGGAACAACCGCACATCGCGATAGAAGCGCTCGGCCACGGTGCGTGCCATATACCCGCTGCCGCCGAACACCTGCACCGCGCGGTCGGCCACGCGGCCGGACATTTCAGAGGCGAACAGCTTGCACATCGACGCCTCCATGGTCACGTCCTCGCCGGCGTCGCGTTTGCGCGCGGTGTCGAGCACCAGTGCGCGGGCGGCGTGCAGTTCCGTATTGCTGTCGGCAATCATCTGCTGCACCAGCTGGTAGTCCGCGATCGGCTTGCCGAACTGCCGGCGCTGCGCCGCGTAGCGGACCATCTCGTCGACCAGCCGGATGGCGGGCCCCACGCACAGGCCGGCCAGGTTGATGCGCTGCTTGTTGAGCGCCTTCATCGCCGTCTTGAAGCCGACATTGGGTTTGCCGCCGACGATGGCGCTGGCCGGCACGCGGCAGTCCTTCAGGTAGACATCGCCAACGGGCGAGCCGTGCTGTCCCATCTTGCATTCCGGTTCGCTGGTGCTGAGGCCCGGGGTGCCGCGCTCGATCAGGAAGGCGCTGATGCCATGCGCGCCGGGCGTATCGGGCTCGGTGCGGGCGAACACGGTGAACAGGTCCGCGATCGGGGCATTGGTGATAAAGCACTTGCTGCCGTTCAGCACGTAGTGATCGCCGTCTTGCCTTGCGGTGGTTTGCAGCGATGTCGCATCGGAGCCGGCTTCCGGTTCGGTCAGAGCAAAGCAGCCGGTCACTTTGCCGGAGGCCAGTTGCGGCAGGTAGCGCTGCCGCTGTGCTTCGGTGCCGTCGGCCACCAGCGATTCGGAGGCGATGCCGGTATTGCCGCCGAAGCGGGCACGGAACACGGTGGCGGCCTGCGAGACCTCGATGTTCACCAGCGCCAGCTCCTCGGTGGTCAGTCCTGCGCCACCGTACGCTTCAGGGATGCTGTGGCCGAACAGGCCGAGGCGGCGCATCTGCTCGACCACGGGCTCGGGGATGACATCGGTGCGGTCGATCTCCGCCTCTAGCGGGATGCAGGTTTCGAGCACGAAGCGGCGGATATCGGCAAGCAGCGCTTGCTGGCGGGCGGAGTCGCGGATCATGGGATGTTTCCGGTAGGTTGGATGAGCGTGTGCGGCTACTGTGCCGTGATGCCGGCGGTCTTCAGCACGCCGGTCCATTTCTTGGTTTCCGTGTCCAGGAAGCGGTCGAATGCGGCGGTGGATTGCGGTGTCAGTTCCATGCCGAGCTCGGCCAGGCGGTGAGCCGTGGCGGGGTCGGAGGTTGCCTGCGCGGCGGCCTCGGCCAGCTTGCGCACCACCGCGTCCGGCGTGCCCTGCGGCGCGACCAGGCCGAACCACCCGCCCACTTCATAGCCGGGCAGGCGCGCGGCCTCGGCCACGGTGGGCACGTCGGGCATCACGGCCGAGCGTCTTGCCGAAGTCACCGCCAGCGCGCGCAGCTTGCCGCTTTGCACCTGCTGGCGGGCAATGGCCGAGGTCAGCGCCATCATCGAGACGCGCGCGCCCAGCAGGTCGCTCATGGCCTCGGGCTGGCCCTTGTAGGGCACGTGGGTGAGCTTCACTTGCGTCATCTGCGCCAGCAGTTCGGCCGAGAGATGGTTCGAGGTGCCGACGCCCGCGCTGGCGTAGGTCAGCGTGCCGGGCTTGCTGCGCGCGGCGTCGAGCAGTTCAGGCAGCGTGCGCAGCGGCGACGAAGCCGGCACCACGATCACGTTGGGTACGGCACCAATGCCCGCCACCGCGCGGAAGTCCTTGCCGCCCTTGCCCTGGATCGACGGGTTCAGCAGCGGCCCGACCACATAGCTGGGGCTGACCGCCAGCAGCGTATAGCCGTCGGCGGGTGACCGGGCGACGAAGTCCGCGCCGATGGCGCCGCCGGCGCCGGTCTTGTTCTCGACGATGACGGGCTGCTTCAGCACCTTGGCCATGTTCTCCGCGGTGATGCGGGTGACGGAGTCGACCACGCCGCCCGCCGAGAACGGCACGATGATCCGTATCGGGCGGTCCGGGAAGCGCGCCGCATTGTCAGGGGCGGCCAGCGCTGGCAGCGGCATCAGCGCGGCGCAGGCCAGCATGCCGGCAGCGAGCCGGCGCAACGGTTGGATGGCATCCATCTTGTCTCCTTGGGTTGCCTGCGCCGGGGGATTTCCCGCGGCGCGTTTTCATGCGGGCCTCTGGCGGGCCGCTTGTCATTGCCGGCGACATCGCCGGCAGACTGCATTGCTGCGTCCTGTCGCTTAGCGCGCGCAGCTCAGTTCGATCTGCCGCACCGCCTCGCGCAGCCTTGGCGCCACTTCGCGCTCGAGCATGTTGTCGCGGTTGCGCGATGCGGCGATGGTGCAGTTCAGCGCAAACGGGTCTTCGTGCAGCGACTGGCGCACGGGTGCCGCGATCGCGTGGATCTCCGGCCGCCACTCGCCGCGGCTCAGGCAGTAGCCGTGCGCGCGGAAGTGCTTCTGGTCGTCCGCCCACATCTGGCGCTCGACGTTGAAGCGCTCCGGATCGTCCACGCGCAGCCGGTTCAGCAGCGCCGTGCGCTCGTCGGCGCTGCAGGCCAGCAAGACTGCGCGGCCGATCGCGCTGGCCAGCAGCGGCCGGGTGCTGCCGATGTCCGGCTGGTAGAGGTTGCCGGGATCCAGCCGGCAACTGTCCACGTACACCACCGACAACCGCTCGCGCATGCCCAGGTTCACCGTGCAGCCGGTTTCCCGCGCAATGGCCTCCATATACGGCCGCGCCACCTGGCGGATCGCCAGCCCGGCCAGCATTGGGTAGGCCAGCGCCAGCACGCCGGCGCCGAGCCGGTACTTCTGGTTGCCGGGCACGCGGCTCAGGAAGCCGAGCAGCCCCAGCGTGTAGGTCAGCCGCGACACCGTCGCCTTGGGCAGTCCCGTGCGCGCCACGATGTCCTGGTTGCCCAGCACCGGGCTGGACGGCGTGAAGGCACGCAGCACCTCCAGCCCGCGCGCCAGGTTGGTGGCGAACTGGCGGTCGGTGGCCAGTGCATCCTCGCTGGCCAGGCCTGGCAAGGGCAGGTGTTCCGGGTTGCGGTCCATGCTGTGCGGTGGTTGCTTGGGTTCCATGCTGGGATCCGGAGATGGGGGCGTCAATGTTGTAGCACGACCGTTCCGCACAGCGAAACCGTGCTTGCATCCGGGCCAGCCGCCTGCCACCTTGCAGCAGACGCCAATGCCGCCGGAGGCCCGCCATGCAAGACCAGGACACACACGCTGTATCGCCAGACGCACACTGCACGGGCCCGCTGGGCGGACTGCGCATCCTCGACATGGCCACCGTGGTGGCCGGCCCGTTTTCCGCCACGCTGTGTGCCGACATGGGCGCCGATGTGGTCAAGCTAGAACTGCCCGACGGCAGCGATCCGCTGCGCGGGCTGGAGCCGGTTACCGATGACCACGCCCTGTACTGGAAGGTGACCAACCGCGGCAAGCGCGGCATCTCGCTCGACGTGCGCACGCCGCGCGGCCGCGAAATCTTCCTGCGCTTGCTGCCCCAGTTCGATGTGCTGGTCGAGAACTTCCGCACCGGCACGCTGGCGCGCTGGGGGCTGGATCTCGACACCCTGCATGCGGCCAACCCGAAGCTGATCGTGCTGCGGCTGACCGGCTTCGGCCAGACCGGGCCCGATGCGGCGCGGCCGGGCTTCGCCCGCATCTTTGAAGCCAGGAGCGGCTTCACCAACCTGGCGGGCACCGCGCAGAGCGGGCCGATGCATATGAACTACCCGGTGGGGGACATGATCGCGGGGCTGTTCGGCGCCTTTGCGATTGCCACTGCGGTGGCAGAGCAGCGCGCCAGGCCTGGCCTGCCGGGCCGCGAAATCGATCTGGCAGCCACGGAGGCGCTGTTCCGCCTGCTGGACCCGCTGGCCATCGAGTATGAACAACTGGGGCATGTGCGCCAGCGCGCCGGCAATCGCACCACCTATGCGGCGCCGTCCAATATGTACCGCACCGCGGACGACGTCTGGGTCACGGTGGTGGCCTCCTCCGACGCCACCTTCCGCCGGCTGGCCGAGGCCATGGGCGTGCCGCAACTGGCGCAGGCGCCGGAATACGCCACCAACGCCGGGCGCGTGCGCAACATCGAAGCGCTGGACGGCAGCATTGCCGAGTGGTTTGCGGCGCAGCCCTATGCTGCCGTGGCGGCCCGGCTGGAGCAGTGCCAGGTGCCGTTCAGCAAGGTGTTCAGCATCGCCGATATCGTCGACGATCCGCAGATGGCGGCGCGCCAGGCCATCGTGCGGCTGCCCGATCCGGACCTGGGCTCGGTGCCGGCGCCATGCGTGGTGCCGCGCTTCTCGGGCTATGCACCGCCGTCACCGCGTACCGGGCCGGATGTGGGCGAACACAATGCCGAGGTCTATGGGCGGCTTGGTATCGGGGATGAGGAGCTGGCCCGGCTGCGGGCGGAGGGCGTGGTCTGATCGGCGCTCGGCGAGTTCAGCGGCGCGGACCGTTTCACTGCAGCGCCGCGCGCAACTGCATTTCCGCCTTCCGGACTTCCTCAAGCACCAACCCGGCCACCCATGTGCGCCTGGTCTTGTTCATCCGGGACATCACCGAGGCGACACTCAAGGCGGCGTAGTGCCCCTGGCTGATCTCGAACGCGGCGCCAACCCCACCGGCGCCCGCGGTCACCAGGTTTTCGCTTTCCGAATAGCCCTGGCGCCGCGTGCGCTCCACCAGTTCGAGCAGGCGCAGCCGCGTCAGGCCGGCGGCGTCGTATTCGTCGCGATGGCGCCGGTATAGCGCGTCGATCTCCGCATCGGACAGCCTGGCCAGCAAGGCCAGCCCGGCGGTGCCGATCCCCAGCAGGCGCAGGCTGCCGACCATCAGGGTATGGGCCTTGATCGGGTAGCTGCCTTCCTCCATATGCAGGCAGTGTCCGTAGTCGCCGTTGCGGATGACCAGGAACACCGTGTCCTCGGTCTGGCGGGCCAGCGACTGCAGCATCGGGCGGCAACTGACCAGCACCGGCGCCCGGCTCATCGCAGTCAGGCCAAGCTGCATGGATTCGATGCCGAGGCGGTACTTCTTGGTGTCTGCCTCGCGCTCGACAAAGCCCGCATGCACCAGCCCCGACACCAGCCGGAACGCGGTACTGCGGTCCAGCCCGGTTGCCACCAGCAGTTCCGCCAGTTCGATGCCGCGCTCATGGGCGGCGCCGATGCACTTGAGCAGCGCCAGTGCGCGCGACAGGCTCTGGGTGCCTGCCACGCCGGTTTCCGCCGGCCCCTTGGCAGCCTGATTTTTGGTCATGATCACAATGTAATCAGATTAATCAAAATTGCTTGTAGTGTAATCGACGTTCCGCTGGAATAGAAAACAGAGACCACGGCCAGCGTCCGGGAGCCGCGCCCGGCACCGGGACGCCAGTGGCCACCATTCCAGAGGAGACGACATGACCCAGTACAAGTACGTGCACGCCCCCCATGCCCGGCCGGTGGAGGGTGCTGCAACCCGGCGTACCGCGCGCTGGCAGCAGCGGCCCGAGCAATCCAACTGGGGCGATTTCGGACCCGACGACCAGCTGGGCCGCCTCAACCTGATCACACCTGAAAAGGTCAGGCAGGGCGCGGCGGAGGTCAGGGAAGGGCTGCGCTTCTGCCTGAGCCTGCCGCTGGACTTCCCGGGCGGCAATGCGCTGAACCCGCGGCGCCACCCGCCCGTCATCAAGCCGACGCCGCGCGCGCTGGGGCTGGGCATGAACTTCGCGCTGGCGCGCGAAAACGCCGACCTCACCGACGTGGTCTGCGACGACTGCGTGCACATGTTCCTGCAGTACTCGACGCAATGGGATGCGCTGGCGCACGTGGGCGGGCATTTCGATGCCGATGGCGACGGTGTCAGCGAAATGGTCTACTACAACGGCTTCCGGGCGGGCGTCGACGTGCAGGGGCCGGACGATGATCCGGCGCTGGACGGCCAGTCGCGCGCACTGGCGCTTGGCATCGAGAAGATCGCCGAGCACGGCGTGCAGGGCCGCGCGGTAATGGTGGACCTGCGCGCGCACCTTGGCGACGGGCATACCCTCGTTGGCTACCGGCAACTGGCGCAGATCATGCGCGACGATGGCGTGACGGTCGAGCCGGGCGACATCCTTTGCCTGCACACGGGGTTTGCGCAACTGCTGCTGGAGCGCAACCGCCAGCCTGAGCCGGACATGGCCGAGCGTTTCGGCGCGGCGCTTGACGGGCGCGACCCGGAACTGCACCAGTGGATCATCGACAGCGGGATCGCCGCCATCGTGGCTGACAACTACGGCGTGGAGGCCATCCCCGCGCGCCCGCAGGCGGGCCCGTGCGCCTTCCTGCCGCTGCATGAGCTGTGCCTGTTCAAGCTGGGAATGCCGTTTGGAGAGCTGTGGTACCTGACACCCCTGGCGCAATGGCTGCGCGCCAACGGGCGCAACCGCTTCCTGTTGACCGCGCCGCCGCTGCGGCTGCCTGGCGCAGTGGGCTCGCCGGTGACACCGGTTGGCACGGTCTGAGCGGGGGCGACCATGGCGGAACGTACCTTGTTCGACTTGCTCGACGCCGCGCCTGCCGATGCGGTAGCGCTGCGCTTCGAGGGCAGCACGATCACGTACGGCGCGCTGCGCGAGCGCGCCTTGCGCATCGCCGGCGGCCTGCGCCGGCATGGCATCGGCCACGGCGATGTGGTGGGCCTGTGGCTGCCGAACGTGCCGGACTGGCTTTGCGTTGCCTTTGCCTGCGCCCGCATCGGCGCCAGCGTCATGAGCCTGAACATGCGGTATGGCGCAAAGGAAGCCGGCGACTTCATCCGCCGTGCCCGCTGCAAGGCGCTGGTCTACATGCCGGCGTACCGGGGCAAGGACTATGACGCCCTGATGGGCGCGGTGGAGCCGCACAGCCTGGCCACGCTTGCGCTTGCGGTGCCATTGCTGCAGGCGCCGGTGCATGCGCCATCGGACCGCGCCGGCGCGGTGGCGCACCCGTGGCCACGGGTGGCGCGCGTTGACCTGGATGAACTGGCTGGCGCTGCGCCAGATGCTGTTGCAGGCGGCGAGCCCGGCGATGCGTGCATCATCCTGTCCTCGTCCGGCACCACCAGCCAGCCCAAGCTGATCGTCCATGGCCAGGGCCGGGTGGCGCGGCACGCGGGCGACGTGGCGGCCGCCCTTGCCATGCAGGGCGGCGACGCCAGGCTGCTGCTGGCGATCCCGCTGTGCGGCGCCTTCGGCTACACCGTTGCCATGACCGCGCTGGCCGCCCGGGCGCCGCTGACGCTGGTCGAGAACTTCGAGCCGGCCGAGACCGCGCGCCTGCTGGTGGCGGACGGCATCACGCACATGTTCGGCACCAACGACATGCTGGACAAGCTGCTGGACGTGGGCGGCCCGGAATGGAAGCCGCAGGCGCTGCGCATATACGGGCATGCCAACTTCACGCCGGGGCTGACGGCTTTGCCGCAGCGGGCGCAGCAGCGCGGCATTGCCATGCGCGGCTGCTATGGCCTGAGTGAAACCCTGGCGCTGTTCGCCAGCCAGCCGGCACAAGCCTCGCTGGCGCGGCGCGAGCAATCGGGCGGCGTGCCGCTGGCGCCGGCGGCGCGCGTGCGCGTGCGCTCGCTGGAGACCCGCGAGTGCCTGCCGCCGGGTGAATCCGGTGAACTCGAGCTGCTCACCCCCGACGTCATGCTTGGCTATCTCGATGACGCTGCGGCTACTGCCGCCGCCTTTACCGACGACGGCTACCTGCGTACCGGCGACCTGGCCTACCTGAACGGCGATGGCGGCTTCACGCACCTGTCGCGCATCGGCGATGTGCTTCGCATCGGCGGCTACCTGGTCAATCCGCTGGAGATCGAAGAGGTGGTGCTGTCGGCCAGCGGCGCCGCTGCGTGCCAGGTGGTCGCCGTGGAGGCCCACGGCAGCGCCCGGCCGGTGGCCTT
Source organism: Cupriavidus sp. SK-4 (assembly GCF_000611125.1). Classification (NCBI taxonomy): domain Bacteria; kingdom Pseudomonadati; phylum Pseudomonadota; class Betaproteobacteria; order Burkholderiales; family Burkholderiaceae; genus Cupriavidus; species Cupriavidus sp. SK-4. Next base: position 18,259 of record NZ_JFJW01000173.1, on the reverse strand, counting down.
CGTCATGGGCGGCAGCGGCTATACCCATGCCGAGGCTGCGGTGCTGGCCGCATGCAAGGCGCAGCTGGCGGTGTTCAAGGTGCCGATCCGCGTGTTCCGGGTCGATGCCTTTCCGGTGACCCCGAGCCCGAACGGCGAAAAGGTCCGCAAGAACGAACTGCGCACGATGGCCCAGCAGATGCTGGCGGCCGAGGAGACTGCACGATGCTGAAATGGACCCACTGGGATCTTCCCTTCTTCGACGCCAGCCATGCCGCCCTGGCGCGCGAACTCGATGACTGGCAGCAGCGCCAGGCCGCGCTGGCGCCGGAACTGGAAACCCTGCCGCTGCCGGCCCAGTGCCGCCGCCTGGCCGCCGAGCTGGGCCAGGCCGGGCTGCTGCGCTACTCGGTGCCGACGCTGCAGGGTGACGCACGCCCGGCGCTGGACCTGCGCTCGGTTTGCATGGTGCGCGAAGCCTTGTCGTATGGCTCGGCGCTGGCGGATTTTGTGTTCTCGATGCAAGGCATCGGTGCCGCCCCACTGTGGCTGCATGGCAGCGCAGCCTTGCGCGAGCGCTTTCTGGACGGCTGCCGGCAAGGCGGGCAGATCGCGGCCTTTGCGCTGACTGAGCCCGAGGGCGGATCGGATGTGGCCGCTACCGCGACCACTGCCACGCGGCGCGGCGATGTCTATGTGCTGGACGGCGCCAAGACGTATATCTCCAACGGCGGCATTGCCGACTACTACGTGATCGTGGCGCGCTCCGAACAGGCGCCCGGCGCCAAGGGGCTGTCCGCCTTCCTGGTCGAAGCCGGCACCCCCGGGCTGACCATCGACACCAGCCTGGAGATCGTCGCGCCGCACCCTCTGGCCACGCTGCACCTGCGCCATTGCGAAGTGCCGGCCGCCCACCTGCTGGGTGCGCCGGGCGACGGCTTCAAGGTGGCGATGTCGGTGCTGGACATCTTCCGCTCGTCGGTCGGCGCCGCCGCCGTCGGGATCGCGCGCCGCGCGCTGGACGAGACCGTGGCGCGCATGGGCAGCCGCTCGCTGTTCGGCAAGCCCATGGCCGAGATGGACACGGTGCGCATGCGCGTGGCCGACATGGCGCTGGACATGGAAGCCGCCGCGCTGCTGGTCTATCGCGCCGCGTGGCTGCGCGACGTGCGCCAGGCCACCATCACCCGCGAGGCCGCGATGGCCAAGCTGGGCGGGACCGAGGCCGCGTTCCGCGTGGTGGACAGCGCCGTACAGCTGTTCGGCGCGCTCGGGATCACGCAAGGGTGCGTGATCGAGCAGCTGTTCCGCGACGTGCGGCCGATGCGCATCTACGAAGGGGCTTCGGAGATCCAGAAGCTGATCATCGGACGCAAGGTGCTGGGCGCACAGCGCTAGGGACCGCACCGCATTTCTTAATACAAGGAGTATCGATGGCTACAAGACGACGCGTGCTGGTCACCGGCGCGAGCAAGGGCATCGGGCGCGCCACGCTGGCGCGCCTGCGCGAGGACGGTTATGAGGCCATTGGCCTGGCACGGACCCGGCCGGCAGACCTGGCTGACGACCCGGCCTTTCATTGCTGCGACCTGAATGACCTGGCGCAGACGCGGGCGCTGGTGTCGCGGCTGGCCGCGCAGGGGCCGTTCTATGCGCTTGTCAACAACGCGGCGATGGCGCCGACCACCTCGCTGGCCGACGCCTCGCTCGCCGACATGGACGACGCGATGCGCGTCAATGTCAATGCGCCGCTGGTGTGCGCCCAGGCGCTGCTGCCGGGCATGCGCGCGCAGGGCGCCGGGCGCATCGTCAACCTGTCGTCGCGCGCGGCGCTGGGCAAGGTGAATCGCACGGCGTACAGCGCGAGCAAGGCCGCGGTGATCGGCATGAGCCGCACCTGGGCGCTGGAACTGGCGGCGTCCGGCATCACGGTGAACGTGATCGCCCCCGGGCCGATCGCCACCGAGCTGTTCCGCACGGCCAGCCCGCCGGACGACCCCAAGACCCGGGCGCTGATGGCGGCGGTGCCGGTTCAGCGCGTGGGCGCGCCGGAAGAGATCGCGCATGCGATCGCCTTCCTGCTGGACGAGCGTTCCGGGTTCATGACGGGGCAGACGCTGCATATCGACGGCGGCCTTACGGTCAGCGCGGTCCGGGTCTGAGCCGGGCCGGGCGCCAGTGATTTCCCGACGCCGGCACTGAACCGTGCGCGGGCCACGCAAAGAGAGGAGACACGACATGAAAGTGCTGGATGCAGAGGGCGGCGGCCAAGGCGGCGCCGACACGGGTGGCGATCATGATGTGGGCGCCGCGAGCGGCAAGGGGAGCGCGCGGGAGCGCGGTGTGTCAGCGCGGCGGCGCAGCGTGCTGCGCGGCCTGTCGGCAGGCCTGCTGGCGCCGCTGGGCTGGCCGGCCACGTCGGCGCTGGCCACGACCGGAGCCGGCGCCTATCCGAACCGGCCGGTGCGCCTGGTCGTTCCGTTCGCCCCCGGTGGCGCCACCGACACGCTGGGCCGGCTGCTCGGCCGCGCCATGGAGTCCTCGCTGGCCCAGCCGATGGTGGTGGACAACCGCGTTGGTGCGGCGGGGGCCATCGGGGCCACGGCCGTGGCCAAGAGCCCGGCTGACGGCTATTCCGTGCTGCTGGGGGGCGTGGGCACCAACATCGTGCTGGCCTACACGCAGCCGTCGCTGCCGTATGACCCGGTGCGGGACCTGATGCCGGTGGCCTACCTCTGCAATGTCGACTATGTGCTGACGGTCGCCGCCGGCAGCCCGTACCGCTCGCTCGACGATCTGCTTGCGGCGGCGCGCAAGCGGCCGCGGGCGGTTTCCTACATGTCCACCGGCATGCTTGGTCCGCTGCATGTCGCGCTCGAATACCTGAGCAAGCGCGCTGGCGTATCGATGGTGCACGTGCCGTACAAGGGCGAAAGCCCGGCGCTGGCCGACCTGCTGGAAGGCCGCATCGACGTGGCCGTGATGACCGTGCCATTCACGCGCCCGCTGGTGCAGGACGGCCGCGTGCGCGTGCTTGCCACCATCAGCGCCGAGCGCACGGCCAGCATGCCCGACGTGCCGACCGTGGCGGAACTGGGCTTTCCCGGCTATGCCGTGCCGATCTGGAACGGCCTGTTCGTGCCGGCCGGGACGCCGGCGCCAGTCGCCGAGCGCCTGCACGCGGCGGCGGCAGCGGCCATCGGCGCGCCCGCGATGCGCGAGCGCATGGTAGCGCTGGGGGTCACGCCCACCGGCGGCACCATTGCCGGCTATGCCAGGTTCCTGCAGTCCGAGCGCGAGCGCTGGACCGCAATGATCCGCGACACCGGACTGATGGCCGGGTAGCCGACCGCACCAGCGACGCAAGACGTTGCCACCCCATCGCAAGACCCGACAACGCCGCATCGTACGGCGAGGAGACAGCTATGCAACTTCAATGGCAGGGCCTGGCACGCGCGCGCCGATTTGCCGCGGCATGTGTATGCGTCGCGGCATGGTCCGCGCTGGGCCTGGCGGCGCAGCCCGCGCGCGCCGCCGAGACCATCAAGATCGGCCTGATCCTGGACATGAGCGGCGTCTACGCCGACATCTCCGGCAAGGGCACCGCCACGGCGGCCCAGCTTGCGATTGCCGACTTCGGCGGCAAGGTGCTGGGGCGCGACGTGGAGCTGGTGGTGGCCGACCACCAGGGCCGCGCCGACATTGCCGCCAGCAAGGCGCGCGAATGGTTCGACGTGCGCAAGGTCGACGCCATCCATGACGTGACGGGCTCGTCGACGGCGCTGGCCGTGCTCAACGTCGCCCGCGAGAAGGGTAAGGTGCTGGTGCTCAGCGGTCCGGCCTCGGACCGGTTGACCGGCGACCTGTGCTCGGCCACTTCCGTGCATTACGCCTACGACTCCTATGCGCTGGCCAACTCGGTCGCACGTACCGTGGCCAGGCAGGGCGGCAAGCGCTGGTACTTCATCACGGCCGACTACGCTGGCGGCCATGACATCGTCAATGCGGCCCGGGCCGCGCTGGAGCAGGAGGGCGGCAGCGTGGCCGGCGAGGTACGCCACCCGCTGGGCGCGTCCGACTTTTCGTCCGCGGTGGTGCGGGCGCAAGGCAGCGATGCAGGCGTGATCGGCCTGGCCAGCTTTGGCGGCGACCTGGTCAACGTCATCAAGTCGGCACGCGAGTTCGGTATCCGTGCCGGCGGCAAGCAGCGGCTGGCCAGCCTGCTGATGTATATCAACGACGTCCATGCCATCGGCCTGCAGACCGCACAGGGCATGGTCCTGTCCGAAGCGTTCTACTGGGATATGAACGCGCAGACGCGGGCCTTCTCGCGGCGCTATTTCGACAAAGTCAGGGCCATGCCGAACATGAGCCAGGCGGCCGTCTACTCGTCCGTGCTGCACTACCTGAAGGCCGTGCAGGCCGCCGGTTCGACCGAGGCCCCGGAGGTGATGCGCAAGATGCGCGAGCTGCCCGTGGCGGACTTCTACGCGAAGAACGGCCGCATCCGCGACGATGGGCTGATGGTGCATGACATGTACCTGTTCGAGGTGAAGCGCCCGTCCGAATCGAAGTACCCGTGGGACTACTACAAGCTGCTGGCCACCATTCCGGGCGACAAGGCCTTCAAGCCGCTGGCGGCATCGGGCTGTCCGCTGGTGCGTCGCTGAACGGGCGCAAGGCTGCCCAAGGAGATCGTGATGAATGCAAACCTGTATGGGAACGCTGCCCGCCTTGCGTGGCTGCGCATGGCAGGCATCGCCTTGCTGGCGATGCTCAGCAGCGGCGTGACGCACGCTGCCGGCTACCCCGACCGTCCGGTCACGCTGATCGTGCCAGGACCGCCTGGCGGCAGCGGCGACATCACCGCGCGGCTGCTTGCCAAGGAACTGGCTGGCAGCTGGGGCCAGCCGGTGCTGGTCGAGAACCGGCCCGGCGGCGGTGGCATTGTCGGCGCCCAGGCGCTGATGCGGGCCCCGGCGGACGGCTACACGCTGATGATGGGCAATACCGGCGTCAATGCCATCAACTACAGCCTGTACCCCAAGCTTCCGTACACGCCCGCCGACATGGCCGGCATTGCCGACGTGCTGGTGTTTTCCAATGTGCTGGTGGTCAAGGCCGACTCGCCGGTGCGCAACGTCGCGGACCTGAAGCGGCTGGCGTCGGCGCAGCCGGGGCGCCTCACCTTCAGCTCATCCGGCATCGGCCAGACTACGCACCTGTCGGGCGAACTGTTCAAGCTGCGCACCGGCATCGACGCGCTGCACGTGCCGTACAAGGGCGCCAACCTGGGCCTGGCGGCGGTGATGTCGGGAGAGGTGGCGTTCATGTTCGACAACCTGCCGTCGGCGGAGGGTCAGCTGCGCGCGGGCACCGTCAGGGCCCTGGCGGTGACGGGCACGGAGCGCGTGCCCGGGCTGCCGCAGGTGCCGACCATGGCGCAGGCAGGCGTGGACGACTTCGTGGTCACCGGGTGGTTCGGCCTGGTGGCGCGCGCTGGCACGCCGCAGCCGCTGATCGATGCGGTCCACCGGTCGGTGGCCGCCATCCTTGCCCGCAAGGAGTTTGCCCAGCGGCTGCAACAGCTGGGTGGCCGTCCGGGCGTGCTGGGGCCGGCAGCCTTCGATGCCTTCATGCGCAGCGAGCGCGACCAGTGGGGCAAGGCGGTGAAGGCCTCCGGCGCAACGGCGGAGTAGGGCCTACTCCCCGGTCATCAGCGCCGAGAAATCCGCCACGATCTGCCGCAGCAGCCGTGCCGCCGGCGGCGACAACACCCGGCCCTGGCTCGACACGGTCTGGATTTCCCCCTGGTAAAGCAGGGGGTTTTTCATTGGCAGCGATACCACGGGGGCCTCATTCAACTGGTTCCCCAGGGCCAGCCGTGTACACAGAACATAGCCAAGCCCCGCCGCCGCGAAATGCCCCAGCGCATTGAATGACGAGGTGGTCAGCAGCGACTGCAGGCGCACGCCCTCGCTGATCTCTGCGGCCTCGATGTGCTGGCGCACGCCGAAGGTCCGGTGCAGGGTGGCGCCAGGGTAGGGCAGCAGGTCCTGCAGGTCCAGCGGCCGGCCCAGCTGCGCCAGCGGGTGCGAGGCCAGCACCTGGGTCTGGATCGGCATCGGATGGGCGTGGTGGCAGCGCAGCCGCGCGTCCCTGGGCGGCTGGAACACCAGCCCGATATGGGCGCTGCCATCGACAATGCGCTGCACGATCTCGTCGGTGCTGCCCACCGACAGGTCCACCGTGATGCCCGGGTGGGCCAGCATGAAGGTGCGCAGGCTATGGCGCATCAGCCATTCGACGAAACCTTCGCCCGCCACGATGTCGATATGGCCGCGCGCCACCTTCTGGATGCTGTCGAGTTCGGCCAGCAACTGCTGCTTCTGGTTGTTCTGGTTGCGCACGTAGGCGGCCAGCAGATCGCCCGCCTCGGTGGCAGCCACGCCGCGGCCGTGCCGCTCCAGCAGGCGCGTGCCGCAGTCTTTCTCCAGCACGGCGATGGCCCGGCTGACGGCTGAGGGGTCCATGTCGAGGACTTCGGCGGCGCCGCGGACCGAGCCGCTGTCGAGCACCTGCATGAAGTAGCGCACGCGCCGCGTGTCCAGTTTGTCGTCCATCGAAAGCACGTGTCACTCCGCTTGAGCGTTGCATTGAATGCAACAAGTTTCCCATATCACGATCATTGATGAAACGCTCAGGGGCCGGAATACTAGCCCGATCCTTCTCGGTTAGCGGTCAACATCGAACCGGAATGCCGAAGAGGGCACGTTTGTGCGACATAAGCAGCCTTCCTGCGGAGACACTAATGACCAATCCCATTGCCCAGCCGGCGCTTGCGTCCGCTTCCCCGATTGCCGCCGTCACCGGCAGTGGCAAGGTACGACTGGCCGTTGTCACGCTGGCCGTGGTGGCGATTGCCGAAACCATTGGCGCGGTGCAGTTCAAGCTGGGGCCCGGCAAGGTCGTGCTGATGCCGATGCTGTGGGCGCTGCTGATGGCCGCGGCGTGGGGCATCGCGGCCAGGAACGTGCCGCGCGCGGTGCGCATCGACGCGCCGCTGCAATCGCTTGCCACCGGGCTGCTCAATGCCGGGCTGCTGCTGTTCGTGGTGAAGCTCGGCCTGACCGTGGGCGGCGCGCTGCCGCAGCTCAAGGGCGCAGGCTGGGCGCTGCTGTTCCAGGAGTTCGGGCACGCGCTCGGGACGCTGGCGCTGGGCCTGCCGCTGGCCTTGCTGCTCGGCATCAAGCGCGAGGCCGTCGGCGCGACCTTCTCGGTGGGGCGCGAGGGCAATATCGCCATCATCGGCGAGAAATACGGCATGGCGTCGCCGGAAGGCCGCGGCGTGCTGGCCGAGTACATCACCGGCACCGTGCTGGGCGCGCTCTTCATCGCGGTGCTGTCGGGGTTTGTCAGCAGCCTGGGTATCTTCGATCCGCGCTCGCTGGCCATGGGTGCCGGCGTGGGGTCGGGCAGCCTGATGGCGGCGGCCGTCGGCGCCATCGTCGCGCAGCACCCCGGGCAGGCTTCCGAGATCATGGCGATTGCCGCGGCGTCGAACCTGCTGACCTCGGTGGCCGGCTTCTATTTCACGCTGTTCCTGTCGCTGCCGCTGTGCTCATGGCTGTACGGCAAGCTGGAGCCGGTACTGGGCCGCTTCTCGCGCCGTGACGCCATGCGCGAGGTGCAGGACGTCAAGCTCGATGGCGCGCTGGCGCATGGCACCTCGGCGCGGGATGCCGCGCTGGGCTGGTTCGTGGTCGGCGCCGGCGTGCTGGTCGGCAACAAGCTGTCATACAACGTGCCGCTGTCGGTATCGCTCAAGGGCATCCTGGTGGCCATTGCCATCGTGGCGGCCTGCGACCTGCTCAAGCGCGTGTTCCCGCGCGTGCCGCTGCTGCTGACGATGTCGGTGGTGGTCACGCTGATCGGCGTGCCGGGGATGTTCCCGTTCTCCGATGCCGTCATCGCCATGACGGAAAAACTCAATTTCATGACCTTCACAACGCCGGTGCTGGCGCTGGGGGGCTTCTCGGTGGCCAAGGACCTGCCGGTGTTCCGGCTGCTTGGCTGGCGCATCGTGGTGGTGTCGCTGACGGCAACGGCCGGTACCTTCCTCGGCGCCACGCTGATTGCCGAGTTCTTCCACTGAACCCCACCCGTAGCAGGGATTACCCATGTACCGCGACCCCGACATTGCCGACGACATCCGCCAGGACATGCTGGCCTGGCGCCGCGACATCCACGCTGTTCCGGAAACCGCATTCGAAGAACACCGCACCGCCGGCATCGTGGCGCAGGCGCTGGGTTTGATGGACATCGACGTGCGGCGGGGGCTGGCGACGACGGGCGTGGTCGGCACCCTGCGCAACGGCGACGGCCCCAGCATCGCGCTGCGCGCGGACCTGGATGCGCTGAACATGCAGGAACTGGGCAAGGCCGCCCACGCTTCCACCTGCGCGGGCAAGATGCACGCGTGCGGCCACGACGGCCATACCGCCATGCTGCTGGGCGCGGCCGCGCACCTGTCGCGCCACCGCGATGCCTTCCGCGGCACGGTGCATTTCGTGTTCCAGCCCGCCGAGGAGAATGAAGGCGGCGGCCGCGTGATGGTGGAAGAGGGCCTGTTCGACCAGTTCCCAGCCGATGCCGTCTATGGCATGCACAACTTCCCCCAGTTGCCGCGCGGCAAGTTCGCCATCCGCGCCGGCACCATGACCGCGTTCCTCGACAACTTCGAGATCGTCGTCACCGGCAAGGGCGCACATGGCGCCCAGCCGCACCACGGCATCGATTCCGTGGTCGTGTCCGCGCACCTGGTCACCGCGCTGCAGACCATTGCCAGCCGCCGCACCGATCCCACCGATTCGGTCGTGGTCAGCATCACGCAGATCCACGGCGGCGATACCTGGAACGTGCTGCCTGAGTCGGTGGTGCTGCGCGGCACCATCCGCACGCTGAACCCCGCGGTGCGCGACCGCACGCAGACCGCGATGCGGCAGATCTGCGAGGGCGTGGGCACGACCCACGGCGCGCGGATCGCGATTGACTACCGCCCCGGCTACCCCGGCGTGGTCAACACCCCCGCCGAAACCGACGCTGCCATTGCCGCCGCCGCCCAACTGGTGGGCGCCGACAACGTGAAGACCGAAATCAAGCCGGCAATGGGATCGGAGGACTTCGCCTTCATGCTGGAAAAGCGCCCCGGCGCCTATATCGGCATCGGCGCGGGTGAAAGCGCCGAGGATCCGCCGCTGCACAATCCCTACTACGACTTCAATGACAAGATCCTGCCGCTTGGCGCGGCGTATTGGGTAGCGCTGGTCGCGCAGCAATTGCCGGCCAGATGACCCGCGCCCGTCAGGGCATGCGGGCCGCTTGCGCGAACACATTCAGGAACCCCAGCGCGGGTTGTGCGCTGGCTTGCGCTTCGATGCTGGCAGCCAGCACCGGCGCCGGCAGCCAGGGATAGGGCAGTGCCGCCTGCAAGGCCGCCAGCGTGACTTCGCCGGGATCGGCGATCGTGTCCATCCGTTCGATATGGATATGCAGGCTGGCGATACGGTACGTGCCGTCATCGCCGGCGGTAAAGCCCCAGCGGTAATAGCCCTTGCCGACGCGCAAGGCGCTGGCCGCGGTTTCCCGCATCACCACCAGCCAGGGGATCGTCATGGCGTTGCCGTCCAGCGCCGCCGCAACGTCGCCGATGTAGTAGGTCCGGCAGCGGTCGAACGTCTTCGCAAACTCGCTGACCAGCGTCGCGGCAATGGCATCCGCGCCTTCGGCCTTGGGCGGGAAGCTGATGGAGTCGGTATCGATCGAGAAGGTCAGCGACGCATCCGGAGCGAAGGCTTCGTGGATCAGCGACGGACGATTGTTGTCCTTGGCCTCGACGTATTGGGCCAGCCGGGCTTTGGCGGTGGCGAGCGGGATTGTGTTCATGCTGGACTCGGGGGTATGGGTTGAAAGGCGCGGGGGGGGGCGGGGTGTTGCGGCGAGTTTGTTAGAATTTGGCACAAAGCTTGTATCAAAAGCTAAGTGGACATACCGCCGATGGCAACGACTCCTGCAAATAAGAACCTGACCGTAACGCATTCGGCGTGCCTGGTCGACGGCTCGGACCGTGAATTCCGGCACCTGGTGAATGGCCTGCTGCCATTTGCCGCGCGCCTGCTGTCCGTGCGCGACGGCTTTGGCAGCCTGATCGGCCTGACGGGGGTCCAGTACTCGCTGATCCGCTCGATCCTGCACCTGTCGCAGCAAGGCGAGGTGACGGTCAACCAGCTCGCCGACCATCTGCACCTGAGCGGCCCGTTCATCACCATCGAGACCGGCAAGCTCAAGAAGCTGGGGCTGATCGACAAGAAGGCCCATCCCGAAGACAAGCGCAAGATGCGTCTGACCATCACCGCCGCCGGGACGCGTCTGCTCAATGAACTGCTGCCAGTGCAGCAGCAGATCAACGACGTATTGTTCGACGGCGTTTCCCGCACCGAATTCAAGGTGCTGTGTTCGGTGGTCGACCGGCTGGTCGCCAACGGCGATCGCGCCGCGCTGGATCTCGAACATCTGCAGGCGCGCCGGCAGAAGGGCTAGTGCGCGGCCCACTGCACCGTGCCGACATCGATGCCCTCCTGGTGCATCTCCCATAGCGGGCTCAGTTCACGCAGGCGGGTAACGGTCTCGCTGACCTGCCGGATGACCTCGTCCACCTCTGCCTCGGTGGTGTAGCGCCCAAGCGTAAAGCGGATCGAGCTATGTGCCAGCTCGTCGCTGCGGCCCAGCGCCCGCAGCACGAACGAGGGCTCCAGTGAAGCCGAGGTGCAGGCCGAGCCCGACGACACCGCCACGTCCTTGATGCCCATGATCAGGGACTCGCCTTCGACATAGTTGAAGCTGATGTTCAGGTTGTGCGGGATACGGTGCGCCAGGCTGCCGTTGACGTAGACCTCGTCCAGCCGCGACAGCCCCGCCAGCAACCGGTCGCGCAACGCGCCCACGCGGCGTGCTTCCTCCGCAAGTTCCAGCTTTGCCAGCCTGAAGGCCTCGCCCATGCCCACGATCTGGTGCGTTGGCAGGGTGCCTGAGCGCATGCCGCGCTCATGCCCGCCGCCGTGGATCTGCGCCTCGATGCGGATGCGCGGCTTGCGCCGCACGTAGAGCGCGCCGATGCCTTTCGGGCCATAGACCTTGTGCGCCGTCACGGTGAGCAGGTCGATCTTCAGGGTATCCAGGTCGATGGCGATCTTGCCGGCGGCCTGCACCGCATCGCAATGGAACACCACCCCCGCCGCGCGGCATAGCTCGCCGATCTGCGCAACTGGCTGGATCACGCCGATCTCATTGTTGACCATCATCACCGAAACCAGGATGGTGTCCGGCCGCATGGCCGCTCGCAGCGCGTCAAGGTCGACCAGGCCGTCGGTGCCGACGTCGAGATAGGTCACCTCAAAGCCCTGCCGTTCCAGCTCGCGGCAGGTATCGAGCACGGCCTTGTGCTCGGTTTTGACGGTGATGATGTGGTTGCCCTTGCCGCGATAGAAATGCGCCGCGCCCTTGATCGCCAGGTTGTTGCCCTCGGTCGCGCCGGAGGTCCAGATGATCTCGCGCGGGTCCGCATTCAGCAGCGCCGCCACATGCGCGCGCGCGGCCTCGACTGCCTCTTCCGCCTGCCAGCCGTAGTAATGGCTGCGCGATGCGGGGTTGCCGAACTGCTGGTGCAGGTAGGGAACCATCTTCTCGACGACCCGGGTGTCGACCGGTGTCGTCGCGCTGTAGTCCATGTAGATCGGAAGGGTCTTCGGCTCGGATTGCATAGCGCTCATTCCTGGAGGCGGATGTGGGGACGACCGTGGGCAAAGCGTACCCGCTGGTCAAGGAAAGTGGGGCCGAGTCTAGCACCGGGTAGCGGCCGTTCGCGGCAGCGCCATGCTGCCGGTAGGGTTGCTTGACGCGCGGACAGCTGCAATTCCGGCCGCGTGGCGCCACCTGTTCGCTAGCCGGAAAGCCTTGTCCAGAAAGGGTTTCCGGACTTCATTGAGTCGCCTCGGGAGGCTGTTCGGCTCCGCCCTCTAGGGTTTCCACCAGCTTGAATGGCGTTGTTTTATAGCATTCAATAAAACCTAAGTTTCAAAGGTAAATAAACAAAGTAACAGGTTTGGTGAGAACACTTGTGTAGGAGTCGTGATGGCTGAGTCATCTGTTGGTCAGGGCGTCAAAGCGGACGCCGAAGCGGACGCAGAAGCGCACCGCCGCTTCAGGAATGCGTTGGCGATGTTTGCAACAGGCGTTGCCGTGATTACCGCGCCGCGCGAAGAAGGGCTGCCGGTCGGCATCACGGTGGCGTCGTTCAACTCGGTATCGCTGGACCCGCCGCTGGTGCTGTTCTCGGTGGACCGCCGCTGCCTGAGCCTGGGCGACCTGCGCAGCGCGCGGCGCTATGCCGTCAACGTGCTGGCCGAGGCGCAGCAGGATATCTCGAACCGCTTTTCGCGGGCGAACTCCGGCAAGTGGGAGGGAATCGAGTTCGGCAACCACGAAGGCGAAAGCCACGTGCTGCTTCCCGATGCGCTGGCCACCTTCGAGTGCGAGCCCTATGCCATACACGACGGCGGCGACCACGTGATCTTTATCGGGCGGGTGGTCCGTCACCAGGCCCGCCAGGACGGCCGGCCCCTCATCTTCTTTGGCGGCAAGTACCGGGCACTGGAAGACAGCCCGGCCGCCGCCTGAATCCACAAGAACAGACAGTCAGCACAGGAGAACGACATGATCAAGACCGGTAATCAGCACATTGTCATGCTGCGCGATGGGCGCGAGGTGTACCTGGACGGCAAGCGGGTGACGGATGTCACCAGCCACCCGGCCTTCCGCAACTCGATCCGCAGCTACGCCAACCTCTACGACTTCCAGGCGCAGCCCGGCAATGTCGACAAGATGACCTTCCAGCCAGCGGGCACCGACCGGCGCGTCAGCCGGATCTGGGAGCTGCCGACCAGCTACAACGAACTGGTCGAACGCCGCCAGATGCTGGAAGCCTGGACCGAGCTGCACTACGGCTTCATGGGCCGCTCGCCCGACCACGTGGCCTCTTGCATCTCGGGCATGTACATGGGCATCGATGTCTTCGAGCAGGCCGATCCGGCACGTGCCGGCGCGCTGCGCGACTACTACCGCTATGCCCGCGACAATGACCTGTTCCTCACCTATGTGATCGTCAACCCGCAGGCCAACCAGTCCAAGTCCGCGCACGAGCAGGAAGACAAGTACCTGGCCGTGGGCATCGTCGACCAGGACGCGGAAGGCATCACCGTGCGCGGCGCCAAGATGCTGGCCACCAGCGGCATCATGGCCAACGAGGTCTTCTGCAGCTGCATCCAGCCGCTGCGCGAGGGCGACGAGATGTATGCGCTGTCCTTCGCGGTGCCGATGAACACCAAGGGGCTGAAGGTGATGTCGCGCAAGTCGTATGAAGCTAATGCCACCTCGGTGTTCGACAACCCGCTGGCCAGCCGCTTTGACGAGAACGACGCGGTGATCTATTTCGACGACGTCAAGGTGCCGTGGGAGCGCATCTTCGTCGCGGGCGACGTGGGCTTGTGCGCCAGGCAATTCCACGCCACGCCGGCGCACGTCTACCAGAACTACCAGTGCCAGGTGCGGCTGATGGTGAAGCTGCGCTTCCTGGTGGGCCTGGCGCACCGCATCACCGAGATCAACGGCACCAGCAGCTTCCCGCAGGTCAGGGAAATGCTGGGCCAGCTGGCCGCAGAGGCGGGCATGGTCGAGGCCTGGGTCTACGGGATGGAAGCCAAGGGCCAGGTCGGCAAGCACGGCTACTTCGCGCCGGACCGCAGCATGCTGTACGGCTCGCAGGTGGTGACCCAGCAGCTCTACGGCAAGGTGCTGGCCACGCTGCGCGAGCTGGCCGGCGGCGGCATGATCATGCTGCCGTCGAGCATCGAGGATTTCGCCAATCCGTCCCTCGCCGGGATCATCGCCAAGACGCAGAAGTCGCCGGTGTGCAGCCCGGAAGAGCGCGTCAAGTTCTTCAAGCTCGCCTGGGACGCGGTCGGCTCCGAGTTTGCGTCGCGCCACAACCAGTACGAGATGTTCTATGCCGGCGCCACCTTCGTCACCAAGGGCCATGCCTATCGCACCTACGACTGGCAGAACGCATCCGGCCTGGTCGACAACATGCTCGGCAGCTATTCCCTTGAAAGCGAACTGGCCAAGCTGCCGCAGGCCGCCTGACTTCCCGCACCTTTCCCAATTCCCGCATCGAACACGGAGATCGACATGGCAATCACCAAACTTCACGACGAGTTCCACACCCTGGACCTGGAGTCCGGCTGGGAGGTCCCCCACGGCTATCCGTCGGGCATCCAGCAGAAGATCCTGTCCGGCTCGCTGGACGAGAACGGCCGCAGCGGCAGCCGTACGCGCCTGCTGCGCTTCCAGCCCGGCGTGTTCACCACCTCGCCCTTCGTGCATGAGTACTGGGAAGAGGTCTACCTGCTCAGCGGCGACCTGACTGTCGGCAACGACGCCAATGGCAAGGGCGGCGAAGCCTTCGTCCCCAACACCTACGCCTGCCGCCCGCCCGGCGCCTTCCACGGCCCGTTCAAGTCCGACGGCGGCTGCATGCTGCTGGAGATCCACTACTACGACCCGGCCTGATCATGGAAGCGACCATCGCAACCGCGCAGCGCCAGCTTGCCGCGGGCAGTGCCAACGCGCTGTCCCTGCTGGCGTCATGCGTCGAACGTATCTGCAATCCCGGCAGCGAAGGCGCGCGCGTATTCCCGCATGGCGTGAGCATGGCGGCGCGCAAGCAGGCCCAGGCCAGCGACATGCTGCGCGAGCAAGGCGTGGCCGGGCCGCTGGCGGGCGTGCCGGTATCCGTCAAGGACCTGTTCGACGTGCAGGGCGACGTGACCCGCGCCGGCGCACGTGTGCTGCCGGAGCGTGCGGCCAGTGCCGACGCGCCGGCCATCGCGCGCTTGCGTGCGGCGGGGGCGGTGTTTGTCGGACGCACCAATATGACCGAGTTCGCCTACTCGGGCGTCGGCATCAATCCGCACTACGGCACCCCACGCAATCCCTACGACCGGCGAGCCGGCCGCATTCCGGGCGGCTCGTCGTCAGGCGCTGCGGTGTCGGTGACCGACGGCATGGCCCTGGCGGCGATCGGCTCGGACACCGGCGGTTCGTGCCGGATCCCGGCGGCATTGTGCGGCATCGCTGGCTTCAAGCCCACGGCGCGGCGCGTGCCGCTGCAGGGCACGGTGCCGCTGTCGCCCAGCTATGACTCGGTGGGCTGCCTGGCCAACACCGTGGCGTGCTGCGCCGCCATTGATGCCGTGATGGCAGGCGAGGCGCCGCCCGCGGGGCCGGCGCCGCTGGCCGGGCTGCGCCTGGCGGTGCCCAGCGGGCTGGTGCTGGAAGGCACGTCGGACGAGGTGGCCGAGGTCTTCAGCCGCACGCTGCGCCGGCTGTCCGCGGCGGGCGCGCTGCTGCAGGACGTGAGCTTCGACAGCTGGGACCAGCTGGCCGGCATTGGCGCGAACGGCGGCCTGGTCGCAGCGGAAGCCAGTGCCTGGCACGGCAGCCTGCTGGCTGAGCAGGCCGATCGCTATGACCCGCGCGTGCTGTCGCGCATCCGGCTGGCTGACGGGCAGCGTGCCGCCGACTACCTGCGCATGCTGCAGCGCAGGGGCGAGCTGTGCCGGCAGGCCGATGCCGAGCTGGCGGGCTTCGACGCCGTGGTCCTGCCCACCGTGCCGGTCGTGGCGCCGCGCATCGCGAACCTGGACGACGACGAAGCCTTCTTCAGCACCAACCGGCTGCTGCTGCGCAACCCGGCCATCGCCAACATGCTCGACCTGTGCGCGCTGTCGGTCCCGTGCCATCGCCTGGGCGACGCACCGGTGGGACTGATGCTGTTCGGGCGCCACCTGTCCGACCGCAGGCTGCTGGCCATCGGCATGGGCATCGAGGCGGCATTGAGGCACGAGCGGGGCTGAGCCCCCGCAGCACTACAGAAGTACCCATAACTACAGTGGAGACAACAATGCCTGATATCCGTACCGGCGCCGCCGTACTGGCCTGCGCCACCCTGTTCGCGGCGACTGCTTCCGCAGCCGACCCGGCCCCCATCAGCGACGGCGTGGTCAAGATCGGTGTGCTGACCGACATGTCGTCGATCTTCTCCGACATCGGCGGCAAGGGCTCGGTGGTGGCCGCGCAGATGGCCGTGGACGATTTCGGCGGCAAGGTGCTGGGCGCCCCCATCCAGGTGGTCAGCGCCGACCATCAGAACAAGACCGACGTCGCCGCCACGCTGGCGCGCGGCTGGCTCGACAACCAGAAGGTCGACGTGATCCAGGACGCGCTGCCGTCCTCGGTCGCGCTGGCCGTGTCCAACCTGGGAAAGCTCAAGCACAAGATCGTCATCGCTAGCGGTGCCGGCACCACGCGCCTGAGCAATGAAGACTGCTCGCCCTACACCATCCAGTATTCGTACGATACGTACGCCTTTGCCGCCAACACGGTCAAGGCGCTGGCCCGGCGCGGCGACAACAGCTGGTACTTCCTGACGGTCGACTACGCCCTGGGCGCGTCGCTGGAGAAGGACGGCACCGAGGCGCTGTCCAGTGTCGGCGGCACCCTGAAGGGCAAGGCCAGGCATCCGATCAACTCCGCCGACCTGTCGTCCTACCTGCTGCAGGGACAGTCCTCGGGCGCGAAGGTGATCGGGCTGGCCAACGCAGGCGCCGACACGGTCAATGCGATCAAGACCGCTGCCGACTTCGGCATCAACACCGCGGGCAAGCAGAAACTGGCCGGGCTGCACATGTTTATCAGCGACATCCACAGCCTGGGGCTGCAAGCCGCGCAGGGCATGACGCTGACGACATCGTTCTACTGGGATCGCGACGACGCCACGCGCGCCTGGTCGCAGCGCTTCTTCGAGAAGACCGGACGCATGCCAACGCTTGTGCATGCCGGCGTGTACTCGTCGACCACTCACTATCTGAAAGCGATCCAGGCCGCGCGCACCGACGACAGCGATGCCGTGCTGGCGCGCATGCGAGAGACCCCGGTCAATGACTTCTTCGCGAAGAGCGGCACGATCCGCGCCGATGGCCTGATGGTGCACGACATGTACCTGGTCGAAGTGAAGCGGCCGCAGGAGTCGAAGCGGCCGTGGGACTACTACAAGATCAAGACCGTGATCCCCGCGAGCGAGGCGTTCCGCCCGCTCAGCGCCAGCGCCTGCCCGCTGGTCAGGAAGTAAGCCCATATCCCTCACCGAGGTCGGCATTCCAGCCGGCGCTCCACCCCATTGCAGAGAGCAACCGATCATGAAGACCCTTACCTTTGAACTCGACAGCCGCCAGGGCAAGTCGCAACGCACCGTCACCATCCACCAGCTCATCGTGGCGGGCTGGACCGGCCGCGACGTCGAAGCCATGGAAGCCCACATCCGGGAACTGGAAGAACTGGGCGTCAAGCGCCCGCCCTATACCCCGGTGTTCTACCGTGTGGCTGCGCAACGCCTGGGGCCGGCCCCGGAGATCCAGGTCAGCGGCGAGGCCAGCAGCGGCGAAGCCGAGTTCCTGCTGGTCCGGGACGGCGATGACATCCTGGTGGGCATTGCCTCGGACCATACCGACCGCGAAGCCGAGACCTACGGCATCACCGTGTCCAAGCAGATGTGCGAGAAGCCCTGTGCATCGGCCTTGTGGCGCCTTTCCGAGGTGGAAGGCCACTGGGACCAACTGGTGCTGCGCTCCTACGCCACCATCGACGGCGAGCGCGTGCTGTACCAGGAAGGCCCGGTGACCGCCATGCGCTCCCCGGCGGACCTGCTGCAGCGCTTCTGCGGCCATGGCGGCGAGTTCGGCGAAGGCTCTGCGATGCTGTGCGGAACACTGCCCGCGATCGGCGGCATCCGCCCGGCCGAGCGCTTCGAGATCGAGCTGGAAGACCCGGTGCTGGGGCGCACGCTGCGCCACGCCTACGCGGTCGCTGCGCTGCCCGTGGCGGGCTGAGCATGCCGCGCCATCCCCACTGCCACGGCAGCGCCACGGAGTCACGGCCATGCACCACGACCTGATACTAGAGACCCGCAACCTCGGCAAGGCCTTCCGCGGCTTTACCGCGGTGAGCGACGTCAACCTGCGGGTACGCCGCGGGTCGATCCATGCCTTAATCGGCCCCAACGGCGCCGGCAAGACGACTTGCTTCAACCTGCTCACCAAGTTCCTGGAGC
>NZ_JFJW01000172.1:0-96873 GCF_000611125.1 Cupriavidus sp. SK-4 | reverse complement strand
CCTCAGCACACAGAATTCCTGACACCTCCGGGGCTGAAGGAGTTGATGTAATTAACTATCGCTATAGCGCCTCCCGGCGGCCAGTCAGGAACCAGGTATGCACTGCACCGACCCCCTTTGCCACGATGATGCCGCGCTCTTCGAACTGAAAGGATTCTCCCAATCGATTGCGAGTTGCGTCGGTAACCTGAATCCGTCCAGCCAGACTATGGGACTCCATCCGACTTGCAGTGTTGACGGCATCGCCCCATAAGTCGTAAATGAACTTGCGCTTACCGATAACGCCGGCCACGACCGATCCACTATTGATGCCAATTCGCATCCGAAGGTTATAGCCGGTGCGTCGATTGAACAGCCTGAGCGCGTCTATCATGTCCAGTGCCATGTCGGCAGCTCGGACAGCATGGTCAGAAACCGGTTCCGGTAGCCCGGCTGCAGCCATGTAAGCGTCCCCGATTGTCTTGATCTTCTCAAGTCCGCGGCGATCCGCGATGGTGTCGAATTCGGTGAAGATCTCATTGAGCACTGCGACCAGGCGCTCGGCGCTCATGCCCACCGAGAAACGCGTGAATGCCACGATGTCCGCAAACAAGACCGTCACTTCCGGGAAGCTGTCGGCTATGACTTCAGGAATGCTGTTGGCTACGATTTCCGGACGTGCTTTTAGTCTTTCAGCTATCGGAGAGGGCAGCAGATTCAAAAGCAGCCGCTCCGAAAGCGTCTGCTCGACCATGAGTCGATCGTAAAGACTCTGAAGTTCATCGCGCTGACGGCAGATGAGATCCCAGCTGGCTTGAAGCTCCTCGTTTTTTCGCGCAAGCGCTGCTTCGGCGCGCTTCTTTTCCGTGATGTTGCGCCCTTCAGGCAGCAGGAACACCACCTTGCCATCCGAATCTCTAATCGGTAATAGCGAGAAGTCGACAATGATCGTCTCCTCGCCCATCTTTTGGCCGTATACCTCGAAGTCACCGCGGACGAACTCGCCTTGGCTTGCGCGCCGGATCAGCTGTTGCAAGGCGCGCTGGGTCTCCGGAGAGATGACCCACCATCTGGCCTCCCAGAATGGCATTCCGCGAATGTCATCCATTTGAATGCCGATTCCCTCGAGCGCTGCGCGATTGATCTCGAGCATCTTGCCATCGACGTCCAGCAGGCCGACGAACTGGTACATTGCGTCCAGCATGATGCCGGCAAGCTTGGCTCGCTGGGTTTGGAAGTCTTCGTGTGCGGAAAGCGTTACATCTCGCACCCGAATTTGCGGGCTGGCCGAGAACAGCTGGCGGCTAATAAGGGCCATGCTTCACCTCTTCCGCTCCGCCGCAAATTCATACAGGAGTCAGCCTCACGGGCTGGCTTTCGAGGGCAGGGCTTTTGCTATTGGAGCATATCTGCAACGGCGCGGCACGCCGTTGACCGGCAGGCCACGTTGCCGTTCGCACCGAGGCGAAAAATCAGCGCCGTCTCCTCGCATGGCTACAAAAGCACAGCACAGGGCTTCGCGGGCCCATTCCGTCAGAAAGCGGTGACCACCAGCATGGCCGAGATTGCTCGTTTCTTCACTTCGTTCTCCTCCTTATGTGGTGATGGGCGGTTAGCGGAATATCAACCGGGAATAAGAGCCAGGACACGAAGCGGGCTGCCGGAACCGTCCTTGATCTTCAGCGGGGCGGCGACAATCAATGCACCCTGCGGCGGGAGTTGGTCGAGATTGGTCAGGCATTGCAGACCGTAGCGGTTGTTGCCATGCATGAGGTAATGGCACGGGAACGGCAACTCCCAGCCATAGGACTGGCCCGCGTCGGTGCCAATCGCTTCGACGCCAAATCCATGGACATCGCGCTCTTCAATCATCCACTGGACCACGCCCAGGTCAGGGCCAGGTGTGTGCATGCCGTCGTCACGCGCATTCAGGTACGCCTCGGGACTATTGCGCTTGGACCAGTCGGTGCGCATCAGGACCCAGGAGCGCGGAGGGATGCGGCCATGCCGTGCTTCCCAGGCTTTGACGGCGTCGACAGTGAGCAAGTAGTCCGGGTCTTCCTCGCCCTCGCTCGAGCAGTCGATGACGCAGGCGGTGGCGAAGAATTTTTCGGCAGGGATGGTGTCGGTCGTATTGTCCGGCAAGTCCTTACCAGAGATCCAATGGACTGGTGCGTCGAAGTGGGTCCCGGTATGTTCGCCGCAGGAGAAGTTATTCCAGTACCAGTTCGGTCCGCGATCGTCGTAGCGCGAGATTGTTTCTTGCCGGAAGGGCCAGGTCTGGCCCATCTCCGGAGGCAGCGAGATGGTCGGAAATTCAGAACTCAAGGTCTGCGTCAGATCCACCACGCGGATGCGGCCGGACAGCAGTTCTGCTGCAAAGTGGGCGAGGCTGTTGCTCATGGTTGTTGTCTCCTGTGTTGCTTCACTTATGAGTTTGATTTCGCCCGTTTCTTTGCGAGCGCATTTGCGACGTGGTAACCGGAGGTACCGCCAAGACCGGGTCCTGGATGGGTCGAGGCGCCGATGTGGTGCAGATGTTTAACCGGGGTAGCGTGATCCTTGACGCCAGGGACCGGACGCCAGAACATGAACTGGTCGATGCTGCATTCGCCGGAATAGGGATCGCCGCCGACGAGGTTGACGTTCATCGACTCAAGATCCGCCGGGGACAGGACCGTACGCCCGACGACGCTCGCCTTGAGATTTGGAACCTGGCGAGCAATGCGGTCGATAATCCGGTCGGCGTAGCGCTCACGGAGCTCGGCGGTCCAGCGACCATCCGCGGGAACGGCGATCTCTCCAAGCGCATCGCCTTTGACTTGACGCGGACACTCCGGAACCTGAATCCAGAGCACCCAGCCTCCGGCCGGGCTTCTGGAAGGGTCAACAGCGCAAGGCTGGGCAACGCAAATCGTGCCTTCGGCTGGAAGCAGGCCTCGCTCTGCTTCGCTGACTGCCCTGGAGACACCGTCCAGACCCGAGGTAAGGTGCAGGTAGATGACATCGCGCAGATGTTCTTGGGGCCAGTCCGGAGGGGCGGACAGCGCCAAATGGATCTGCATGTTCCCCTTGCCGTAGCGGTACTCGGCTGCCTGCTGACGTAGGCCAGGGGGAACGTGCTCAGCGGCCAGCAGCTTTCCGTAAAGCTGGCCGGGCGTGACGTTGCAGATGATCTCCTTGCCCATGAAAACGCGGTTGTCCCGCGTCCTTACGCCGCGCGCCGAGCCGCCCTCGACCAGGATGTCCTCGACGTCGGCATTAACGTGGAAAGCACCACCCCGGCTCTCGATGACTCTGCGAAAGGCGTCGACAGTACGGGCATTGCCGCCTTGGACGATAGGCAGGCCAACCGCCTCCAGCGTGAAGGCGACGACTTTTCCCATCAATGCAGACATGGCGCTTTCCGGGCCAAGGCCTGTATGCAGTACCCAAGGCGCGAGCAGCGCCTGGACCAAGTCGGATTTGACCCGGGTCTCCAGCCAACTGCGGCAACTCATCAGGGCAGGGGAAAAGAAGGCGACGGTGTCATGCACGCCTTGTTTCCACAGGCGGCCGGCCACGGTCTTTGCAACACCGGCACTCCAAAGTTCGTTGCCAAGCAGCGAGAACACCAGGCCGGCGTTTTGCTCGACCTCTTGCATGGCAGACTGAAAGGCATCACCGTCGCCGCTTGCCAGCGTATTGAATGTGCTGACATTGCGCTCACGGGACGTGCTCAGAATCAGCGAACGGTTATCGGGCAACAGTACGCCAGTGGGCGTACCGTTATTGCGGTAGCTGAGCCCTGCCTGATGAAGTTCATCCTTCAGCTCCGCGTAGCCTGGCGACGTGACAAAGAGCGGATGTGCCGTGGACAACGTGTCGTGGAGATAGCCCGGTGCATTCAGGGCCTCTGTGCGAATGCATCCGCCCAGCGTGCTATTGCGTTCCAGCACGCAGACACGCTTGCCGCGTCTGGCCAGGACGGCAGCGCAGACGAGCGAATTGATACCACTGCCGACAATGACGGCGTCATACGTACTCATTGGATTATCCCGGGGGCAAGGATAGAGAGACGGGCAAATGCGTTCGGTCGCGGCGTTGGCCAGCTTCCTTTAGACGGATTGCCGTGTGCGGTACCGGAATCAGGTCGCGGCGACGTATTCGGTGCGGATCAGCTCTGACAGCTCCGTAAGAGCGTTGGCGGTACGCGCGTAGTTGCCCTTGTAGAAAAGCAGGGATTCCCGATCCGATGTGTCAAAGTGCCGGACCTCGCCCAGGAAGATGATGTGATCGCCGCCGTCATACTGATGCGTGTTGCGGCATTGGAATACCGCTGCGCAACCTGACAGGACAGGCGAGCCATCGATGCCATCCGTGCAGGGGACGCCGGAAAACTTGCCTTCCGCGCCGCGTGCGAAGCGGTTGGAGACATGTTCCTGGTCGGCTGCCAGGACGTGGATCACGAAACTCCCGGTCTTCTGGAATGCCTCGAGACTGTAGGACTTCTTGGCGAGGCTCCACAGCACCAGGCGAGGCTCCAGCGATACCGAGCTGAAACTATTCACGGTCACGCCCCAGGGTTCTCCGTCGGGGGTGCGCGTTGTGACGATGGTTACGCCCGTGGCAAAGCGGCCGAGGGCATTCCGAAATTCGCGAGCGTCGGTCATGGCTGTCTCCTGTCGCCTGCTCAACCGTCTCACGGTGAGCAGGCTGCTTGCTTTCGTATGGGTGGCTTTTTTTGCCTCAGGCGGCCTTGGACTGCGACGCTTCAGCGATCCAGGCCTCGGTGGCTTCCTCGTTGAACCAGTAGCTGCCATAGTCGCGCGGATCGTTGAATCCGTTGGCGATGCGCTGGGCGATGCGTGGCGCGTGCTGCGCTGTGGCCAGCAGTTTGACGATGTGGTCTGGCGGCGGGAAAAGCAGGGAATTGGTCCAACGGATGACCGGTTCGGCATAGCCTTCGTAAAGGCCGTCGAAGGTCTGCTGCATCCATGCCTTATCGAAGGGCTTGTCCCCATGGCGCAGGATGGCCTCGAAATAGTGCAGGGCGCCCTTGGTGGCGTTGTTCGAGCCCTGGCCGGTGATCGGGTCGTTGACCATGACCGCGTCGCCGAGCCCCATTACAAGCCGGCCGGAAGGCAGGGAAAGGGTAGGGTTGCGCACGGTCGGGGTGACGCGTCCGCTCAGGATCCCATTGGCATCGGTGAGTCGTACATTGGCACAGCGCTCGCTTTCCCACGGCAGGTAGTCGCGCAGGATGCCCAGGCAGGTATCCAGATGCTGGTCGGCGGACTTGACGTCTGCCCAGCGGTCCATCGGGCCGCCGGGAATGGCTTCGAAGACCATGATGTCGCAGGCTTGGGTTTCGCTACTGCCCTGGGTGGTGAGCGCCGGGAAGACAAAGTACTCGCCGATGCCGGGAATCAGATTAAAGTTGACGCACTCAAACGGACCACTGCGCTGCATGCCCGTCACGTAAGCCAGTGCCAACTGGCGTTGGGGATGACGAACAGGCGAGCGCGCATCATTGCGTGTCAGCAGATTGACGATCTCCCCCTTGCCACCGGCCAGGAGAACAAGATCATGAGATTCGGCCAAGCCTTCAAGCTGGGGAATCTCGACATTTTCGATACGCAGAATGCCGCCACGGCTTTCGAACTCCGCCATCCAGCCTGGCATCTTTACACGTTGATCGACAGACTGGGCGTAGGCATTCAGGCGGGCGCGCCAGTGGATGGCAACTTCGCCCTTGCCGTCGTCGGTAGGGATGGTCAGGCCGATGCCGTCCACCGTGGGGCACTGCCTTTCCCATTGATTCATGCGGAAATCGCGCTCGATCTGGAGTGCTTGGTCGAAGATGCACTGGGACGACATCACTTTGCCGCTCCATACCTCGTCAGCGGTGCGGTTTGTCACCAGCGTGACCTCATAGCCTTGATCCAGCAGGCCGCAGCCGAGCAATAGTCCTGCCTGACCCGCGCCAACAATTGCAATCTTGCGCGGCGTGATCTTGTCGATGGAATGGGGGATCATGTGTCTCTCCTGTGGCATTGTCTTGTGTGCAATTCACTTCGTGCCGGCCGAACCGAGGTCGCCCGGAATCACCGGCCGGCTTATGCCGTCAGCCGGTTGATGGCTGCTTGCCGACCCTCGGGGCCGAGGGCGCCGTATCCGCCGTCACATGCATAGTCGGCGCCGGTAACAAAGGCGGAAGCATCTGACAGGAGGAAGCGAACCACTTGCGCGACTTCTTCTGGCTTGCCGAGCCGGCCGAGTGGGTGGAATTCTGCGGCGATACCGTCGGCTTTCGCCTTGTCGCCACCGCTCAGCGCGCTGATGACGGAGGACCACGTCCAGCCCGGCGAGACGGAGTTGACTCGAATGTTGTCCGGGGCAAGATCCAATGCGGCGCTACGTGTGAATTGCTGCATCGCTGCCTTGGTAATCGGGTACAGCCAGCGCCCCGACTGCGCCACTCCCGCGGAGATCGAGGCAAAGTTGACGACCGCTCCGCCGCCGCGCTTTTTCATCGCCGGCACGCACGCCTTCAGCATCATCGCCGCGCCGACGACATTGACGTTGTAGGACTCCAGCCACTGCTCGCGTGTGGAATCGGCACCGTTATCCACGTAGGTGCAGGCGCAGTTGACGAGCAGGTCGATGCCACGGAAGGTCTCCATGGTGTCGGCGATACAGGCTGCGATGTCGGCATCGCTGGTCACGTCAACGGCCACATAGCGGCAGCGCTCCGGATGCCGCTCGGCAACATTGCGGCCCCCTTGCTGGTCGATGTCGACGACAACGACGTTGGCGCCGGCCGAGATCAGGGCCGATACCACGGCCTCGCCAATCATCGTCGCGCCCCCGGTGACAATCGCCGTCTTGCCTTCGATTCCTTGCATGTCCGTCTCCACTTGTTGTATTGGCTCGCATGTAGCCATGTGCAACGTAGTTTGGTGTAGCGGTGATGACGCTGCTATCCACAATCCGCCGGCCAATATCCAGATAACGAGCCGTCGCTGGCGGACCCGGAAAAGGAGGCGGTGGAATCAGGAAATGGTGGGGCGGCAGCCTTGCCGGATGACCGGGCGTGCAAGTATCCGTTCACCCGCGAGCGCGGGCTGGCGTTGTTGTATCAACGACTACAAGGCAGTGAAATGGGTCGAGGCCGCAGGGGTATTGCGAGGTCTGGAGAGCCCGCTGATTTTCAACGCCCGGCATCGCCGACATGGCGCTCCGCTGCACCCCTGCGCAGGGTCGTCGACGGAGAAACACCGAAGCGCTTCTTGTAGTAGGCCGCAAACCGGCCGAGATGCGTAAAGCCAAAGCGATATGCAATATCCGTGATGGAGGCCTGCTCCGCTCCGGCGGCAGCAATCAACGCTTGTCGGACGCAGTCCAGTCTGGCATCCCGCAGATAGGCTAACGGCGTCGTATTGAGATGGCGGCGAAAGCCTTCTTCCAGCGCCCGGATGCTCACGCACGCGACTTGCGCCAGGTCGGCGACGGTCAGCGGTGTGTGGGCATTCGCGCGGACATAATCTATCACCCGCTGCATATGACGTGGCCTGGCGGGCTCGGCGCTGCGCGCAAGGAGATAGGTGTGGGTGTGCGGTTGAAGCAGCAGCAGCGTCCGCAGCAGGTAGTCCTCCATCGACGCCACCGCGGCCGGAAACTGGAGCCAGTGGGTGCCGTGCTGGTCGATATTCCTGGTAAGGTCGAGTACGGACTGGCTCCATGGACTCGAAAGTCCAGCGTGCTGGGGCAACGCCGGATCGAATGAAAGGGGCCCGCTGGGATCGCGCCCGGTCAGCAATGCGAAACGTTGCTCGATTGCTTCCTTCTGAATCCAGAGCAAGACTTGCGCACAATCCTCGTGCCAGTGCATTCGGGTTGGGGTGTCTGGACTCAGCAGGCTGGCGGTGCGGACGTCGGAAAGTATCTCCTGCGAGCCACACTTGATTTCGGCATGGCCCGCAACCGGGATCTGGGCGAGATAGAAGTGCTTTAGGCAGCCAGGGTCGATCTCTACATGGGCGCCATAGGCAAGGAAGTTGATTGCGGTCTCATGCAGTCGTACCAGATTGTGCTGGACGTGCAATTGCTGCAGTGCGCCGACCACTCGCAGTTCATGCGGGCAAAATACTGAAGCGATCTTGCCCTGGGCCTCCTTCACATCCTCGGAGCGGAATGAGGGGTAGTTCGCCAGCATTCCTTGCGGCGCGCAGTTGTCATCACTCGCTGGGGATGACGGTAGTTCGGGGGGTGACCGGGGGGCGGCGGTCTGCATCGTCTCACTCCTGGAGGAGCGTGTCTGGGTCGCCTGCGCAGCGAGGGAAGGCGCGTAATCAGGTACTTTATACCTAAAATTCCTGCGCACGCCAAGCAGGCTGCCGGACCTGCCTTGCCCTGGACGAACGCGTGGTATGTTCTGCCCGTAGCGCGGCCGACGAGGCCGCTGCCCGCCCACCGGACGATTTCGTCGGCAACTACACCCCGTCCCTACTGGCCCAGGCCAGCCGGCCGATTCCGGGGGAATTCCACGCGCGGGCAGAAGCTGACCTCCAGCCTGATCGCACAGGCCCGGCCTCACGAGGACCACGTGCTGGCGCCGCTCGGCAAGAAGAAGGCCGACGAGCGCTAGGGCAAGGGGGCGCGCTTCAGTTCAGCACCCCATATGCACGCGCTTCAAAGATCGCCTGCGTGCGCGTCTTGACCGCCAGCTTCTTATAGATGTTCTTGACGTGCGACTCGATGGTCAGCCGCGACAGCGATAGTGCGTCGGCGATCTCGCGGTTGGTCGACCCTTTGTTGATGAAGACGAGGATCTCGGTCTCGCGTGCGCTGAGCAGCGGCTTTGCGCTTCCCGTCGGTGGAAGCCTGCTCTCGGCGGGCGCGGCCTTGGGCACCAATGTCGTGAGTAGCCGCTTGGCAATGGACGGATCGATCGGCGTGCCGCCGCGCAGTGCGCCCCGCAGGCACACCGTCAGCTCGATGTCGTCGCGTTCCCTGAGCAGGTAGCCGGTGGCGCCGGCGATCAGCGCGCCGACGATTTCCGTGTCGGTGCCCGGCGATGCAATCACGACGATGGGCAGGTCCGGGGCACGCTCGCGCAGGCATCGGATCAGCTCGATGCCACCGCCATCGGGCAGGCTGGTGTCGACCAGCGCCATGTCGAACGGACCCTGCTCCACCAGCGTGCAGGCCTGCGCGATGGTGCCCGCGAACGAGAGCGCGCCCGCCGCGTAGTCGAGCACGGTGAGGATCCCGCAAAGGCGCGTCAGCATCGGGCTCTCGTGCCCGACCAGCAGCAGTTGGCCACGCATGACGTTTCGGCGGCTATCGGAGAGCGTCGCGTTCGTTGGCATGGAGGAAGGCATGGGGGCTGGTGCGACCAGGGGTGCGAGCTGCATGCCCGGTCGGGTGCGGTTCAGATGATCAGCAGCGCTGATTTCACCATCGGACCCGCAGTGGTGCAATACGGCAACTGTCGTATGCGATTGACATGGCTGACCCCTTTCTCGTTCTGGTTTGACCCTTGGAAGCGGCGCATGCCACGGCATTGACGTGGCATGCGGCTGGGCCTTGGGTAGAAGTAAAGCCCAATCAGGCGGTTTTTCCTATACCTGAAATCAGGCAGAGGCGGCTGCCGCGCGTTGGGGCAAGCCATCTCCCCGAATGAGGCTGGGGGCCATCCAGGCAGGTTTGCGATGCCACGCGGCGCAACCTCGGGCGGCAGCCCTCCTCATCAAAATACCAATTCTCAGGGATTGTGCCCGACCTCACCGTCACCTTAAATTCCGCTTGAATTTGCGCGCCGCAACTAGAAACACAGCAAGGGTCAACGATGGAACGGCGCGCAAAGACAAGGTGCCTTCGTCGTGCCGCAGCACGCCATGCGCGAGCCGGCCAGCGCGGAGCCACTAGCGGGGTCGAGCGCGTGCAGCCTGCTGCCGGCGCTCTGCGCCAGGTAGGAACGGGTAACAAAAAGTGGGTTTGCCAGCGAGGGTATCCGCCTTCCGCAGCCGCCATGCCGGCCCTGCGGCGCGATGCGCTTCGACCTTTTTCGGACCGGTTGCGCCGGCCCGGGGGACTGGTTTTGCCTTCAGCACGGGCAGCCGTGCGAAACCGATGATTTGACCGGACACATTCGAGTCCTTCCGGAGAGTTCCATGTCCAATAGTCTGCAGAAGTGGGTAGGGCGGAATCGCCCGCCTCGGGTCCAGATTTCATATGACGTAGAGGTCGGTGACGCGGTCGAGAAGCGCGAGCTGCCCATGGTGGTTGGCCTGCTGGCGGACCTGTCCGGGCAACCGGCGGTGCCGCCGCCCAAGCTCAAGGAACGGCGCTTCATCGAGATCGACCGCGACAACTTCGACGGGATCATGGGCAAGATCGCGCCGCGCCTGGAGCTGTCCGTGCCCGACACCATGAAGGGCGACGCCAATCTCAAGGTCGAGCTGCGCTTCGACAAGTTCAGCGACTTCCACCCGGAAAGCCTGGTGGCGCAGGTGCCGCGCCTGGCCAAGCTGCTGGAAGCACGCCAGCAACTGCGCGACCTGCTCGGCAAGCTCGATGGCAACGACGAACTCGACGTGCTGCTCGATCGCATTGTCAACAACGCCGATGAGCTCAAGCTGGTGCGCAGCGAGGCCGACGCCGGCACGGCGGCGGCACAGCCGGAAACAGGAGACGCCACGCCGGCATGACGCGGCGGCGGGGCGCGGGCATTGAAGCCCGCAGGACGCAACGAATTCACAAAGGGTGAACCAGATGGCTAAGAACTCCGCCGCGGACAACGCGAGCGCCGAATCAAAGGGGAGCACCACGGCCGCAGCCGAGCGTGAACTGACGCTGCTCGACCGTATCGTGCAGGAAGGCAATATGGCAGTGGAGCCGTCGCAGAGCGGCTATGCCAGGAAGCTGATCGGCCAGCTGGCCTCGCAGATCCTTGACGAGGGCATGCGCACCAGCCCGGACAAGAGCCTGGTGGCAACCATCAACGAGCGCGTGGCCGAGATCGACCGGCTGCTGAGCGACCAGCTCAACGCGATCATGCACGACCCCGCGTTCCAGGCGCTGGAAGGCGCGTGGACCGGCCTGCACGACATGGTCTACGGCACCGAGACCGGCACCAGCCTGAAGCTGCGCCTGCTCAACGTGACCAAGGCCGAGTTGCTGAAGGATCTTGAAACCGCCGTCGACCACGACATGAGCGTGCTGTTCAAGAAGATCTACGAGGAAGAGTACGGCACCTTCGGCGGCCATCCCTACACGCTGCTGATCGGCGACTACAGCTTCGGCCGCCATCCGCAGGACGTGGCGCTGCTTGAGCGGATCTCGAAGGTGGCAGCCGCCGCCCATGCTCCGTTCATCACCAGCGCGGCGCCGAGCCTGTTCGACCTGCGCGCGTTCACTGAGCTGGGCGTGACGCGCGACCTGGCCAAGATCTTCGAGAGCGCGGAGCTGGCGCAGTGGCGCGGCTTCCGCGAAACCGAGGATTCGCGCTATGTGTCGCTGGTGCTGCCGTCCTACGCGGCACGCCTGCCTTACGGCGCCAGGACCAATCCGGTCGAGAGCTTCAATTTTGAAGAAGACGTCGACGGCACCGACCACAGCAAGTATCTGTGGGCCAACTCGGCCTACCTGCTGGGCCTGCGCATCACCGACGCGCACGCCAAGTACAACTGGTCGACCGCCATCCGCGGCGTGGAAGGCGGCGGCAAGGTCGACGGCCTGGTCGCGCATACCTACAAGACGGATGAAGGCGACGTCGCGCTCAAGTGCCCGACCGAAGTCACCATCACCGATCGCCGCGAGAAGGAGCTCAACGACCTGGGCTTTATCGCCATCGTCAATTCCAAGGGCTCGAACAGCGCCACCTTCTTTGGCAGCCAGACAGCAAACAAGCCCAAGGTCTACAACAAGGACCAGGCCAACGCCAACGCGCAGTTGTCTGCCCGTCTGCCGTACGTGCTGGCGGCTTCGCGCTTTGCGCACTACCTGAAGGTGATCATGCGCGACAAGGTTGGCAGCTTCCAGACGCGCGGGGATGTGGAGCGCTACCTGAACAACTGGATCGCGGACTACGTGCTGCTCAATCCCTCGGCGACGCCGGAGGCCAAGTCGCGCTTTCCGCTGAGCGCCGCGCGCGTCGACGTGACCGAGGTTCCGGGCAAGCCCGGCGCCTACCGTGCCACGTGTTTCCTGAAGCCGCACTTCCAGATGGAAGAACTGACCGCATCGATCCGCCTGGTTGCAGACCTGCCGGCGGCGGCAGCGTAGACCGGCAGGCTCGCATCCCGGCATCGCCGGACATAACGGAACTGAGAGAGCACAGACACCATGGACACCATCATTCTCGACATCCCCGAGATCAAGGGCAGCAACAAGCAGCAGACTGGCCGCGCCGCCGAGCGCATCCAGATCTATTCGTTCTCGCACGGCGTGGCGATGGCCGTGACCAATGACCCGGCCAACTCGAAGCGCACCTCGGGCAAGGCGCAGTTCCATAGCATGACGATGTCAAAGAAGACCGACCAGGCCACGCCCGGTCTGTACGCCGCGTGCGCCGCCGGCAAGTCGCTGGGCGATGTGAAACTCGAGATCGGGCGAACCGAAGATGGTGCGTTCCGCTCGGAGATGACCTACACGCTGAGCGACGCGATCGTCGAGTCTATCCAGACCGCTGGCGGCATGGGCGATTCCTCTGACACGTTCACGCTCGACTACACCCGCATCACCGCATTCTTCACGCAACAGAAGGGCGATGCGCAGAAGGAAGGCACGGCGGCGTTCGGCTGGGACCTGGTGGAGAACATGGCCTGCGCAGTGTCCGCGCCGCCAGAGCCGCAGAAGAAGGCGGCGTAAGCGGGGCCGCACATGTCCGTCATCGTCACCGGGTCGCCGATGCCGCTGTTCGAGCGGCTGTCGGCGGGTGCGAACGCCCCCTCGGCGCAGTTGCTCCAGGGCGAGCCGCTGCGCCAGTCGGTGGCGCGCGAGCTTGCCCGGCTGCTCAATACGCGCTCGCGGCTGACGGCGGCGCAGTTCCTGGAGTCGGACGGGACCGTGCTCGACTACGGTGTGCCGGACTTCTCCTTCCGCTCGTTCCAGTCGGTGCCGGACTGCGACGCGATTGCGGCGCTGGTTGCGCACGCGATCGCGATGTTCGAGCCGCGCCTGCGCCAGGCGCGCGTACGCTTTGCCGATCGCGACACCCCGCGCCCGGTCCTGATGATCGACGGCGAGTTGCCGCTGGGCGCCGCGCCGGTGCGCGTGGCGTTCGAGCTCGCCGCGGCAGGCCAGCCCGCCGACCCGCGCTGGGGCCATCATGGCTGAGGGCGTCGCAGACGGTGCCGGCGACGGCGGCATCCTGCCGTACTACAAGCGCGAGCTTGCCTACCTGCGCACGGAAGGCGCCGCATTTGCCGAGCGCTATCCCAACGTGGCCGCGCGCATTGCGCTGCATGGCACCGAATCGCTCGACCCGCATACCGAGCGCCTGATCGAGGCCACCGCCTTCCTGGCGGCGCGCGTGCATCGCGACCTGGACCAGGTGTTCCCGCAAGTTGCCGCGGCGTTGCTGGAGAACGTGTGCCCGTCGCTGGTGCAGCCGGTGCCGTCGATGACGGTGGTGCAGTTCGATCTCGACGCGGCCCAGGGCAAGGTGACCGCCGGCTACGCCGTGCCGCGCCACACTGGCCTGCATGCGCGCACCGAGGGCGGCGAGATGTGCCGCTTCCGCACGGCATGGGACACGACGCTGTGGCCGCTGGCCGTCACGGACGCGCGCATGACCGACGACAACGGCCTGCGGCTGACGCTTGAATGCGCCGAGGGCGTCGATTTCTCCGAGCTTGAGCTCGGCACGCTGCGCATCCATCTGCACGGCGACTGGATGGTGACCGTGCCGTTGTACGAACTGCTGGTCACCGGCGTGGCCGGCGTCAGCGTGGAGCCGCCCGATGGCCCGCCGGCGTGGCTGCCCGCCAGCGCGTGGCGCGAGGCCGGCTACGGCCCCGGCGAGAACGTGCTGCCGCAGCCGCCGCATGCGCAGCCGGCCTACGGGCTGATGCAGGAGTACTTCGCCTTCGCGCGCAAGTTTCACTTCTTCGACCTGGACCTGCCTGCCGGCCGGCTCGGCAAGGGCCGCAGCTGTGACGTGGTGCTGCGCCTGCAGCGCAGCGCGCCCGGGCTGGGCCGGCTGCATGCCGGCATGTTCCGGCTTGGCTGCGTGCCGGCGATCAACCTGTTCTCGCAGACCAGCGAACCCATCATGATCGACCACCGGCACTATGAGTACCGGCTGGTGGCGGACCAGCGCCGCGAGGCGATGACCGAGATCCATTCGATCCGGTCGGTGGTGCTGTCGGATCCGGCCAGCGACCGCTCGCTGGCGGTGCCGCCGTTTGCGGCGGCCACCGACGACCCGGCCGAAGGCGAGCTGTTCTGGCACGCGCGCCGTGAGCCGACGCTGCGGGCCAACCTGTCCGGCACCGATATGTACCTCAGCTTCGTCGATGCGGGCAACGTGCAGCGCCTGCCGGCGGCACCCGTGGTGTACGCCAACGTGCTGTGCACCAATCGCCGGCTCGCGGAGCAGGTGCCGGTGGGCGCGCGCATGGTGCTGGAGGATGTGTCGCAGTACGCGCAGGTGCGCTGCCTCTATGAGCCGACCGTGCAGCGCAATCCGCCCATGGGCAGCGAGACCTTGTGGCCGCTGATCTCGCTGCTGACGCTGCACCACGGCACCCTGGCCGGCGGTGGCACCGGGCGCCATGAGGTGCAGCAGATGCTGCGCCTGTTCGTGGGCGACGGCCACCGCCAGCAGGACCAGGTGCGGGGCATCCGCAGCGTGCGCGCGCGCGGCGCGGCCGCGCACGTGGGCACCGAGGCCTGGCGCGGCTACTGCCGCGGCACCGAGGTCTCGATCGAGTTCGATCCCGATGCCTTTGTCGGCGGTTCGCCGCTGCTGCTGGGGGCGGTGCTGGCGCGCTTCCTTGCGCTGTATGCCTCAGTCAATTCCTTCGTGCGGCTGGTCGTGCGCCGCGGAGACGAGATATGGAAGCAATGGCCCGCGATGACGGGCAGCCAGCAGCTGCTTTGATCGACCGCCTGGCGGCCAACCCGGCCGGCTTCGACCTGTTCCAGGCCATCAGCCTGATCGAACGCGCGGTGCCGGGAGCGCAGCCGGTCGGCCGCGGCAACGGCGCCGGGGAGGCGGTGCGCCTGCGCGGGCTGGTCTCGCTGGCCTTCCAGCCGCGCGATATCGGCGCGGTGCACGCGTCCACCGACGGCGTTGGCCGGGGCGGGCGCCCGTTCACGCTGACGACGCCCGTGATGGCGCTGGCGGGGGCAGGCGGGCCGCTGCCGCTCGCGTACACCGAGATGCTGCTTGAGCGCCGCGCCGCGCGCGACCCCGCGATGGGCGACCTGCTCGACAGCTTCAATCACCGCTTCCTGTCCTTCCTGTATCGCGGCCGGCGCAAGCACTCGCCCGCACTGGGCGGCCAGCGCCCGGCCGGCGGCACGCTGGCGGCGTGCCTGGATGCGCTCAGCAACCTCGGCTTGCAGCGCGGGCCCTCCACTGCCAATGCACCCGCCGGCGCGGCGCCGTGGCTGCGCCATGCCGGGCTGCTGGGCGCG
Source organism: Cupriavidus sp. SK-4 (assembly GCF_000611125.1). NCBI lineage: Bacteria > Pseudomonadati > Pseudomonadota > Betaproteobacteria > Burkholderiales > Burkholderiaceae > Cupriavidus > Cupriavidus sp. SK-4. The sequence goes on along the minus strand of NZ_JFJW01000172.1, from coordinate 81,264 downwards.
GCGCCGCGTTCGATGGCGGGGTTGCTGGCCATGCTGGGGGACCGTCTCGGCCTGCGCGTGAGCGGGACGCAGTGTCTCGGCGGCTGGCTGCCGGTTGACGCCAGCGATGCCGTGCGGCTCGGCGGAGGCGGCGCAGCCGGCGGTATCACGCTCGGCGGCGGTGCGGTGCTGGGGCGGCGCACCTGGGACCAGGCCGCCGGCATCCGGCTTGATGTGCAGGTGCCCGGGGCCGAGCGCCTGCGGGCCCTGCTGCCTGGCGGGCGCGACCACGCGCTGGTCGCGGCGCTGGTGCGCGCCTATGTGCCGCAACCGCTCGATGTGCGGCTCGCGCTCCATCTCGGCACGCGCCAGCCCGCTGGCCTGGGGCTGGGTGCGCGCCTGGGCTGGACCGCCTGGCTGGCCGGCGGCGCCCAGGCACGGCCAGCGCCGGTGCAACTGGCGTTGCGAGCGCACGCATCCTGACCGGCACAAACATGGACATCGATATCCGCACGCTGCTCAGCCGCCTCAATCCCGAGTGCCGGCATGCCATGGAGCAGGCCGCCCAGCTTTGCGTCCGGCAGACGCACTACAGCGTCGACGTCGAGCACCTGCTGCTGCAATTGCTGGAAGGCGGCGCCACGGACCTGCAGGCGATCCTTGTGCACTTCGACCTGGCGCCCGCGCAAGTGGCGTCGCAGCTGCAAAAGGCGATCGACGGCTTCAAGCGCGGCAACGGGCGCACGCCGGCGCTGTCGCCCAACTTCTCGCCGCTGTTCCAGGAAGCCTGGCTGCTCAGTTCGATGCTGCTCGGCGAGCAGCAAGTGCGCGCCGGCACGCTGCTGCTGGCGCTGCTGGAGGTGGAAAGCCTGCGCGGCATGCTGGTGGAATCGGCACCGGCGCTGCTGCGGATTCCGCGCGCGGCGCTGCGCGAGGCCCTGCCGGCGCTGCTGGGGGCGTCCGCCGGTGGCGGCGGGCCCGGAGCCGATGCGATGCCGGCAGCGGCCGCCACGGCGGCGTTCGGCATGCCGCAGCGCGGACCCGGCAGCGGGCAGGCATCGGCGCTGGAGCAGTTCACGGTCGACCTGACTGCGCTGGCGCGAGCCGGCGCGATCGATCCGGTGCGCGGGCGCGACAGCGAAATCCGGCAACTGGTCGACGTGCTGCTGCGCCGCCGCCAGAACAACCCGATCCTGACCGGCGAGGCCGGCGTGGGCAAGACCGCGGTGGTCGAAGGCTTTGCCCAGCGCATCGTCACCGGCGACGTGCCGCCGGCGCTGCGCCAAGTGTCGGTGCGCTCGCTGGACCTGGCGTTGCTGCAGGCCGGCGCCGGCGTCAAGGGGGAGTTCGAGAACCGGCTCAAGTCAGTGATCGCCGAGGTGGCGGCCTCGCCGGTGCCGGTGATCCTGTTTATCGACGAAGCGCACCAGCTGATCGGCGCCGGCGGCAGCGAAGGGCAGGGCGATGCCGCCAACCTGCTCAAGCCCGCGCTGGCGCGCGGCGAGTTGCGCACCATTGCCGCGACCACCTGGGCCGAGTACAAGAAGTACATCGAGCGCGACCCAGCGCTCGCGCGCCGCTTCCAGATCGTCAAGGTGGACGAGCCGGCCGAGGCCGCAGCCGTGGACATGCTGCGCGGCATGGTGCGCAAGCTTGAAGCGCACCACGGCGTGGAGATCCTCGACGACGCCGTGCGCGACGCGGTCAAGCTGTCGCACCGCTATGTCTCGGGCCGGCAGTTGCCCGACAAGGCCATCAGCGTGCTCGACACCGCCTGCGCCCGCGTGGCGGCGGCGCAGAGCGGTGTGCCCGAGGCGATTGAAGCGCTTGGGCGCGCCATCGAAAGCGCCGAGAACCAGCTGCGCATCCTGCGCCACGAGGCCGCCACCGGCACCGGGCGCGCCGACGAGATCGCTGCCGTCACGCGCCAGCGCGACGAAGCCCGGGCGCAGCACGCGCGGCTCAGCGACAAGCTCGCCACCGAGAAGCTGGCCGTCGAGGAAATCCTGGCCTGGCGCCGCAGGATCGCGGCGTTCCTTGAGCAGGAGAGCCAGGCCGAGGCCGGAGCCGACGGTGCGGCGAGGAATGAGGACGACGACAACGCCGACAGCGCGGAGTCGCTGGGCGCCAGTCTCGCGCGCCTGGAAAAAGGCCTGGAGGCGGTGCAGAACGATGAGCCGATGGTGCCGGTATGCGTGGACTCGGCCGCGGTGGCCGAGGTCATTTCGGGCTGGACCGGTGTCCCGGTCGGCCGCATGCTGGCCGACGAACTGCACACGGTGCTGTACCTGCAGGACAAGCTGGGCGAGCGCGTGGTGGGCCAGGACGAGGCCCTCGACGCGATCGCGCGCCGCATCCGCACGTTCCGCGCCGATCTGGATGACCCGGGCAAGCCGGTGGGCGTGTTCCTGCTGGTCGGCCCGAGCGGCGTCGGCAAAACCGAGACCGCGCATGCGCTGGCCGACCTGCTCTACGGCGGCGAGCGCAACATGATCACGGTCAACATGTCGGAGTTCCAGGAGGCCCACAGCGTGTCGGGCCTGAAGGGCGCGCCGCCGGGCTACGTGGGCTACGGTCGGGGCGGCGTGCTGACCGAGGCCGTGCGCCGCCGCCCGTACAGCGTGGTGCTGCTCGACGAGATGGAGAAGGCGCATCCCGACGTGCTGGAGCTGTTCTTCCAGGTCTTCGACAAGGGCGTGATGGAAGACGGCGAAGGCGTGCCGATCGATTTCCGCAACACGGTGATCCTGCTGACGTCGAACGCGGCGCAGGATGTGATCACCGAGGCGTCGCGCGGCGGCCGGCGCCCGCCGCCGCAGGAACTGGTCGAGAAGCTGCGCCCCGCGCTGCTCAGGCAGTTCAGCCCGGCGTTCCTGGCGCGCCTGGTGCTGGTGCCGTACTACCACCTGGGCGATGCGCAGATCCGCAATATCGTCGACCTCAAGCTCACCCGGCTGGCGCAACGCTTCGCGCGCAACCACAACGCGCGCCTGAGCTGGGACGAGGCACTGGCGCAGGCGATCACGCAGCGCTGCACCGAGGTCGACAGCGGCGCGCGCAATGTCGACCATATCCTGACCCAGTCGGTGCTGCCGGAACTGGCGCGGCGCGTGCTGGAGCAGCTGTCGATCTCGGAGCCGTTCGGCGGCGTGCATCTCTCGCTCGACACCGGCGGCGGCGTGGCGTTCCGCTTCCTGCCGCAAGAGGGGCGCTGACGCATGATCCCGACACAGGCCACCCAGGCCGGCAGCTTCGCGACACTGGCCACGCCGTTTGGCGGCGACGTGCTGCTGCTCGATGGCTTTGCCGGGCGCGAGGCAATATCCGAGCTGTTCCGCTTCAGCCTGCGCATGCGCTCGGCGGACAAGGCGCTCGACCCGGGCCGCATCGTGGGCCAGCGCCTTACCGTCACGCTGCGGCACCCGGGCGGTGCGCCCCGCTACCTGAACGGCATCGTCACGCGCTTTGCCCACACCAGCGCGGACCACAACCACGGCTTCTACACCGCGGAACTGGCGCCGCGGCTGTGGCTGCTGACCCTCGGGCGCGATCGCACCATCTACCAGAACCTGTCCGCGCCGCAGATCATCCGCCGCGTGCTGCAGTCCTTCGACGTGGCGTTCGAGGCCCGCATCACGGACACGCGCTACCCGGTGCGCGAGTACTGCGTGCAGTACGACGAAAGCCCGTTCGACTTCATCTCGCGGCTGATGGAGGAGGAAGGCATCTTCTATTTCTTCACGTTCGCGGACGGCGCACACACCATGGTGCTGGCCGACAGCCCGTCGGCCCACCCGCCCGGCGCGCACTGCGCCGACCTGGCGATGCACGACATGGAGCGCCCGCAGGCCGGCGCGGCGCGGATGCTCGCCTTCGGCATGGCGCGCCAGCTTGGCGCCGCAACGCAGGTGCTGGCTGACTACGACTACCTGCAGGCCCGGACCTCGCAGGGCACCGCCCAAGCCGGCGCGGCGCCGGTGGCGCAGCAGTACGTGTTTCCAGGCCGGCACAAGGATGCCGCCGACGCCAGCCGCAAGGCCGCGATCCGGGTCGGTGCGCAGCAGGCCCAGGCGCAGACGGGCATGGGCGAGAGCGCTTGCCACCACCTGGCCGCGGGCATCCGCTTCACGCTGCATGGCCACGTCAATCCCGCGCTCGATATTGCCTACGTGGTGCGCGCGGTGGAGCATGCCTGGGGCGGCGATGCCTATGGCAATGCCGTGTCGGTGTTGCCGTTGTCGGTGCCATTCCGCGCACCGCCCAGCACCCCGCGGCCGCTGGTTGCCGGCACGCACACTGCCACCGTGGCCGGGTCCCAGGGCGAAGAGATCTGGACCGATGCGCATGGCCGCATCAAGCTGAAGTTCCACTGGGACCGTGCGCCCGGCGCCAACCAGGACAGCTCATGCTGGGTCCGCGTGGCGCAGGCCTGGGCCGGCGCCGGCTGGGGCCACCTGTTCCTGCCGCGCGTGGGGCAGGAGGTGGTGGTCAGCTATGTCGATGGCGACCCGGACCGGCCGCTGGTGACCGGCAGCGTCTACAACGGCCAGTCCGGCGTACCGGTGCCGCTGCCGGCGATGCAGACGCAGAGCGTGATCCGTTCGCGCGCATCGAAGGGCGGGTCGGCCGGCAATGAGCTGCGCATGGAAGACAAGGCCGGTGCCGAGGAGCTGTTCCTGCGCGCCCAGCGCGCCATGACGGTTTCGGTGGAAGACACCTTGTCCACCACGGTGGAGGCGGGCGGCGAATCGCACCTGGTCAAGGCCGGCGACCTTGCGCTGGAGGTGCGGTCCGGCAATGAAACGCACAAGGTGAGCGGCACGCGCCAGGTCAAGGCGGACGGCGACGAGACCCACACCAGCGGCGCTGCATTCGCGCACGACGTTGGCGGCAACTACAAGCTCACGGTGACCGGCAACCTTGTGATCGAGGTCGGCGGATCGATCGCCTTCAAGGCGGGAACCTCGCTGCAGTGCGAGGCCGGCACCACGCTGAGCAGCAAGGCCGGCACCACCTTGAGCAACGAAGCCATGATGGTCAGGCAGAAGGCGTCGGCCGCGCAGACGGTGGAAAGCGGCGGCATGCTCGAACTCAAGGGCGCCCTGGTGAAACTGAACTGAGCCGCGGAACAGAGCCATGACATTAACTGCCCCGACGCCGCCCGATCCAGGACCCGCCATGGCCGAGGCTTATGACGGCGATGGCCGCCTGGTGTCGCGCGTGCCGCTGGCCGACGGGCGCCCGCACGGCAGGTTCGAGTGTTTCCACCCGGATGGCTCGCTGCGCCTGGATGCGGAATACGAGCATGGCGAACTGGCGGGGCTGCTGCGTGCCTATGCCGCCGATGGCAGCCTCGAGTACGAAGCGCACTACGCCGGCGGCCGGCTGCACGGCATCAGCGCCACCTACCGCAACGGCCGGCTGGAGACGCGCCAACTGTACGCGGATGGGCAGCTCGCGGGCGAGAGCGTGTGCTACGCGCCGTCCGGCGACGTCACCGCGCGCTGCGTCTACCGGCAGGGCCGGCTCGAGGAAGAGGCCGTCTATGCGCATGAGGGCGCGGTGGTGCGCCGCAGCCGCTACCGCGCCGGCAGGCTAGAGGGCGAGACCCGTGAGTACGGCGCAGGCGGCACGCTGGCGCAGTCGCTGCCGTACCGCAACGGCCTGCTGCACGGCATGGCGCGCAGGTTCGACCCGGAAGGCGAGGTCAGCGCCGTGCGCAGCTACGCCGACGGCAAGCCCCGGGGCGACTGGCAGGCGATCGCACCCGCCGATGGCGAGGATGGCGGGGCCGTTCCCGCCGGCTTTGCACAGCGTCTCGAACGCTGGCTGAGGGGTTAGGCATGGCCTTGCAGGTCACCATGGGCGCGACCATGCAGTGCAGCTTCGGGCTGGCGCCGTCCAGCCTGGTCGTGCTGCCGCTGGGCCGCGTGCTGGCCGGCACCGGTGCGGCCAGCGTGATGGACCACCTGCCGATGGTGAATGTCCCGCCCTTCGGCATGTGCAACTGCCTGGGTAACCCGCAGGTGGCCGCGGCCACCGCCGCGGCGCAGGGCGTGCTGACACCAATGCCGTGCGTGCCGGCGACGTCGGCGCCGTGGCTGCCGGGCGCGCCGACCGTGCTGATCGGCGGCGCGCCGGCGCTGCAGGACAGCTCGAAACTGATGTGCGCATGGGGCGGCGTGATCCAGATCGTCGCGCCGGCGCAGGCCACCGTAATGACGCCCTGATGACCGCTGAGGCAAGCATGACCTACGTATTCTCGATGAGCTCGCGCATGGTGACCATCGCCGTGACCTGCGCGGTGCTGCTGTGCGCGCTGCTGTTCGTGATGGGCGTGGAGATCGGCGCCCGCCTGGGGCGGCCTGGCGTGCCCCAGCGCGCGGATGCCGCACCTGTGGCCGTGGCGCCCGCGGCCACGGCCGATGCCATGCAGCCCGCCGCCACCCAGGCACCCGCCATTGCCGTTGGCCTTGCCGCGGCTCCGGGCGCGCCCTCGACTCCCTGAAACATGAACCGTTTGACGCCATGTCGCTGACTCCTGTCCCTGATTCCCGCCGCGCGGCAACACGCGCGTGGCGCTGGCTGGCGCGCGCCCTCGCGGGCGCCGCGCTTGCCCTGCCGGCCGCTGGCCATGCGCAGGCCACCTACACGCCGGCACCGGCCCACCCGGCGGCATCGTTTGCCGTGCAGGGCGGGATGCCGGAAGGCGCCCCTGGGCCAGTCTCCACGCCGAACGGACTGGTGCTGATGCCGGACGGACGCCTGATGGCGCCGGAGTTCGCCCGCATCGCCAGCCGCGGGGAACTGGTGATCGCGGTGCTGAAGGTGGACCAGCCCCCGTTCTTCCAGGAGCGCAACGGCGAGCTGAGCGGGCTCGATATCGACCTCGCGCGCGAGCTTGCGCGCAAGCTCAACGTGCGGGTGCGCTTCAACCGCGACGCCACCACCTTCGACGGGGTGGTCAAGCTGCTGGCGCAGGGGCAGGCCGACGTGGCCATCAGCAAGCTGTCGCGCACGCTGCCGCGCATGCAGATCATCAGCTTCAGCACACCTTACCTGCGGCTGAACCGCGCGCTGCTGCTCAATCGCGTCAAGTTCGCGCAGATGGCACGCGGCCGGCCGGTGCCGGAGGTGATCCGCGCCTATGACAGCTCGATCGGCGTGGTCGGCAATTCGTCGTACTCGGAGTATGTGGTGAACAATTTCCCCAAGGCCTACGTCACGGCTTATCCAACCTGGGATGAAGCCCTGAAGGCGCTGAACGACGGCCGCGTCGCCGCGGTGTACCGCGACGAGTTCGAGGTCAAGCGCGTGCTCAAGGCGGATCCGACCGCGGCGCTGCGCCTGCGCGTGGTGACGCTGCAGGATCTTGAAGACACGCTGGGCATCGCCGTCAATGTGTCGGCGCCGGCGCTGCTGGGCTTTGTCAACCAGTTCCTCGCCGAGCGGCCCAAGCGGCTCGAGGTGGCGGACGTGCTGCAGGCGGCCACGCGATGAGCGCGCCCGCCATGAAGCCGGGCGCGGCCCAGGCACAGCGCGCCGCGTCCATGAAGCTGGATGCCGGCAAGCTCTACGCCATTGCCCTCAATCCGTGGGTGGTGATCGGCAGCCTGGCGCTGGGCGGCGCCACCGGGCTGCTCTGGCCCGCGCTGGCCCGGCATCTGGGCGTGGTGGGCGATGTCTACGTGGACCTGCTCAAGATGACCACGCTGCCGTTCATGGTATCGGCGGTGATCTTCAGCCTGCAGCGGCTGTTCCGCGACGGCGGGGCCTCGCGGCTGATGATCCGCGTGGTGACGGTGTTCGTCGGCGCGTCGCTGCTGGTGGCGCTGGTGTCGGCACTGGTGCTGATCGTGATGCGCCCGGGCAGCAACCTGTCGAGCGCAACCATGGAGACCTTCGGCGCGATGGTGGGCAGCGATGCCAGGTCCAGCGATACGGTGATGAACCTCTACGGCGAGGATATCCAGGAGAAGTCGCTGAGCCTGTCCGAAGTCCTGACCAGCCTGATCCCGACCAACATCTTTGCCGCGCTCGCCAATGGCGACGCCCTCAAGGCCCTGGTGTTCGCGCTGATGTTCGGCCTGGCCGTGGGGCGCGTGCCCGAGCGCATTTCGATCGGGCTGAGCCTGTCGCTGGAGACGGTCTATCACGCCTGCCAGAAGCTGATGCACTGGCTCAGCTATCCGCTGCCCGTGATCCTGTTCTGCATGAGCGCGGCGCAGCTGGGCAAGTCCGGCCTGGAACCGCTGCAGGCAATGATGCAGTTCGTGCTGGCGTTCTCCATTGCGTCGGTGCTGCTGCTGGCGCTGGCGGTCGGGATCATCTGGAAGCGCTCCAACCAGAGCCTGGGCGCGACGCTGGACGCGCTGCGCTCGCCGTTTGCGCTGGCGCTGGCCACACGCAACAGCGCAGCCTGCATGCCCAGCATGATCGAGTGCCTGGTCGACCGGCTCGGCTTTGCCCGGGTGCGCGTGGAACTGCTGGTGCCGCTGGCGATCTCGCTGCTGCGCGTGGGGCCGATGGTCTATTACGTCTGCGCCACGCTGTTCATCGCGCAGCTCTACGGCCACCCGCTGGGCCTGGTCGATATCGCCACGGTGCTGCTGGCCTCGGTGCTGGCGGGCTTTGCCTCGGCCGGCATGACGGGCCTGGTGATCGTTTCGCTGGTCGGCATGACCTGTGCCTATCTTGGCCTGCCGTTCGAGGCCGCATTCATTCTTTTCCTTGCCGTCGACCCGGTCTGCGACATGCTGCGCACGCTGATCCTGGTGGTCGGCAATACCGCGGCGGTGTCGGTGATCTGCCCGCGGCCGCTGAAGCTTTAGGGTCGGTTCATATGAACAACGGAAGTACTGGCATGACCATGATCGGGGTGCTGGGCGGCATGGGGCCGCTGGCGACGGTGGATTTCCTTGATCGCGTGGTACGGCTCACCGATGCCGCGCGTGACCAGGACCACCTGCCGATGGTGGTGGCGCACCTGCCGCAGACCCCGGACCGCTCGCGCTCGATCCTGGCTGGCGACGCCTTGCCGCTGCCCTACCTGCTGCGCGGCATCGAGCTGCTCAACCGCAACCAGGTGGGGCTGGTGGTGATCCCCTGCAATACCTCGCACCACTGGTATGCGCAACTGAGCGCGCACAGCGCGGCGCCGATCCTGCATATCGCGCAGACCTGCGTGGCGGCCCTGCCTGCCGATACCGGCAGCGTGGCCATCCTGGCCACGCGCGGTGCGCTGGCCTCGGGCATCTACCAGGAAGCGCTAGGCGCGCGCGGGATCGGGGCGGTGGTGCCGCCGGAGCCGGTGCAGCTGCAGGTCGATGCCTGCATCCGGGCGGTCAAGGCCGGCGCCCTGGACCAGGCCGGCGAGGCGCTCGGCAGCGCGCTGGCGCGGATCGCGGCGCTCGGCGTCGGCGCCGCGATCATGGGCTGCACGGAAATTCCGGTGGCGGCCCGCGGCCTGGCCGCGCCGCCGGTCATGCTGGTCGACAGCACCAATGAGCTGGCACGGGCGACGGTGGCGTTCGCGCTGGCGCGCGGCTGGAACAAGGCCGCATGAAAGCCCTGAACTGGCTCTCGCACAGCGTGCCCGGGCTGCTCCTGTGCCTGGTGGCGGGCGCGCTCGCCGGCACGGTGGCTGGGCCGCTGGGCCGCTTTGCATGGCTGGTAGGACAGCTCTACCTGTCGGTGGTGAACATGGCCGCGGTGCCGCTGCTGGTGGTGGCCACCTTCTTCGGCCTGCGCCAGGTGCTGGCGCTGCCGCGCGCCGGGGCGCGTTTCGGCGCCATCATCGGCACGGCTGCCGGGGTGGTGGGCGCGTGCGCGCTGGCCGGCGCGCTGGCGGGGGTGCTGACGGCGCCGGGCGCGGAACTCTCTGCCCAGGCCAGCGAGAAGCTTGGCGCGCTGATCCTCAGCGGCGTGGCCGATGGCGGCGAGGTGCGCGTGGACCTGCATGGCAAGGCCGGGGCCGAGGCGGATACGGGCAAGCCACCGCACGCGATCGCGGACATCATTCCCGACAACTTCTACCGCGCACTGGCGCATGGCCAGACGCTGGGCGTGCTCACCGGCACGCTGCTGTTCGGGCTTGCCTTCGCGGCGCTGTCGCGCGAGCAGACCGGGATGCTGAGCAATGTATTCGAAGGGATCTACCGCACCTTCGAGCAGATCATCGCCCATGCCAACTTGCTGATCCCGGTGCTGGCATTCGGGCTGGCCGCGCATCTGTCGATGCATGCCGACCGCGCCACCATGGGCGCGATGGCCGGGGTGCTGGTCACGTTCCTGATGCTCTGCCTGCTGCTCAGCGGGGTGGCCGCGGCCGCGATTGCCGCCTGCGCGCGGCTGCCGTTCGCGCAGGTGGTGACCGAGCTGAATGGCTCCATGCTGGTCGGCCTGGCCTCAGGCAGCGCCACCGCGCCGATCCCGCACACGATCGAAGCCATGAGCGCGCGGCTCGGTTTTCCGCGCGGGCTGGTGGAGCTGGTGGTCCCCCTGGGCGCGGTCTTCGTGCGCGGGGGCTCGGCGCTGTACTTCGCGCTGGTCACGGTGTTCGTCGCCAACCTGTACGGGCGCCCCGTGGGCGCCGGCGACGTGGCATGGATCGCGATGGCCGCCACCATTGCGGCCTGGCTCTCGGCGGGGCAGGGCGGCCTGGGAACGATCGCCTATGCGGGCGTCGCGCTGTCGGTGCTGCAGTTGCCGGCGGAGGCAGCCGCGGTGCTGCTGCTGGCGATCGACCCGATCTGCGACGGCCCGCGCAATGCCCTGAGCCTGGTCTGCACCTGCGCGGTGATTGCGCTGGTGTCGGTGGGCCTGCCGATGGAGCGCGTCGCGGCGCAGCGGACGGAGGGCGCGGATGCGCGCGCCGGCGTGCCGGGCCCACGGCTGCCCGCCGCACAGGCCGCGGCGGTGCGGCTGGTGCTGACGCGCGCGCAACTGGCGCTGGCCAGCGCCTGTGCGCTGCTGGCCGCGCTGCTGATCGTGCTGATGGGCATCGGGGTGGGTGCGAAATGATGCCGCATCCGCAACCACGAAGGAGTCTGAAGATGACGACGCCCGTCCATGTCTTGTCCCTGCGCCGCGCCGGCACGCTGCTGGTGGCGGCTGCGCTCGCTGGCCTGCTCGGGGGCTGCGCGGCCTCTTCATGGCTGGGCTTCAAGGGGGACAAGGTCAAATGGAAGCAAGTCACGCTGACGGCGGCGGCGGATGCCAACGGCAACAGCCCGGTGGCCGTCGACGTGGTGCTGGTCAGCGACGAGGCCCTGCAGGCCCGGCTGGCGGACCTGCCCGCGGCCAAGTGGTTTGCCGGGCGCAGCGACCTGGGCAGCACCTATCCGAGCGGGCTGCGCTATCGCAGCTGGGAACTGGTGCCCGGCCAGCGGCTGGACGTGCCGGCCGAAGACCTGGAGGGGCCGCGCGTTGCCGCGGCCTATGTGTTCGCCAACTACCAGGCGCCGGGCGCGCATCGCGCCCGCGTCGAGCAATTCAACGGCACGCTTGCCGTGCAGCTCGACAGCGCCGCCTTTACCGTGCTTGTGACCAAATGAACCTGTTTTTCCCTGCCACGGCCGCGTACGGCCCGGGAGCCCCCCATGTCTGAGCGCGCGCTGCCGGTCGATCGGGTTGAATGGCATGAAGGCATGCTGCTGGCGCCCCAGCATCTCCAGCTGCTGGCCGGGCGGCTCGATTCGCTGGTGGCGTGGCAGACGCTGGCGGCGGCGCCGTTTGGCTGGGGCGTGCGCCGGCTGGAGTTCGACGCCGGGCTGCTGCCGGCGGGCGTGGTGCGCGTGCTGCAGCTTGAAGCCATCATGCCGGACGGCACTGCCGTGTCCTACGCGCGCGACGATGCCCGCCAGCCGCCGCTGGAGCTGGCGCTCGAACCATTTGCCGACGCGCTTGCCGGCGGCATGCTGGCGCTTTACCTGACGTTGCCGGTGGTGGCTGCCAACCGCAAGGACGGGCAGGTGCGGCGGTTCCGCTCGGTGGCGGGCGCGCCGGTGGAGGACGAGGTGTCCGAGGCGCCGCCCGCCGACATCCCGCGCCTGCTGCCAAGCCTGGCACTCGACGCCGGCGCCAGGCCGTCGCCGCTCCATGTGTCGCTGTGCCTGGGCGCGGTCTACAAGGACAACGAGATCGTGCGGCTCGGCGACCGCCTGCCGCCATTGCTGGAGGTGGCACGCGGCAGCGCGCTATGGACGGCGGTGGCGTCGCTGGTGGCACAGCTGCGCGGCAAGGCCGCGTTCGTGGCCAAGCAGACCGCGATCCCGTCGTCCCGGGCGGACGACCGCTTGACCCAGCTGGAACTGAAGGACCGCTTGCGCAGCCTGGTCAGCGCGCTGCCGCTGCTGGAGGCGGTGTTGCGCACGCCGCATCTGCACCCGCTTGCACTCTACCTGGCGCTGGCCTCGGTGCTGGGCTCGCTCAGCCTGCTCAAGCCGGGCGGCCTGCCGCCGGTGCCGGACGACTATGACCACGCCGACCCGATGGCCGTGTTCACGCCGCTGCTGCGCGCGCTGCGCGAGACCCTGGCCGAGGTCAGCGAAGAGTACCGCGAGCACAAGTTCGAGTTCCGCCACGGCGCGTTCGACATCGTGCTGCAGCCGGACTGGATCGGCGAGCGCCTGGTGGTGGGCCTGCGCGGGCAGTCAGAGCGCGACCTGCTGGCGTGGATGTCGGGCGCGGTGGTGGGCTCGCAGTCGGTCTACCCGTCGCTGCGCACGCGGCGCGTGCTGGGCGCGGTGCGCCGTGTGGTCGAGCATGCCGAGGACCTAGGGGTGCGTTCCGGCTCGGGTTACCTGTTGTTCGAGATCGAGGCCGATCCCGCGCTGGTCCATGCCAACGAGGCGATGGTGATCGGCAATCCCAATGAAGGCGCCAGCGTGCAGCGGCCGCAGGAAATGCTGCTGTTCGTCAAGGGCTGACGGCGGACTATCAAGGCAAACAGACTATGGCGCGCTACCGACCGGAAACCGAGGAAGACGATCTTGCCACCGGGCAGTTCCGGGCGTTCCTGGATGAGCTCGTCAAGATGCAGGAGCGGCTCTCCGAACAACCCGATCTGAGCGGCGAAGCGGCCGCGCAAGGCATGAACCGCCAGCTGCTGAACCTGCTGGAAGTGCAGACGCTGCAATCGCGGCGCGACAGTTCGCGCTTTGAGATGGAGGACGTGGCCGATGCCCGCTACCTGAAGGCGGTGCTCGCCGATGAAATCCTGCTGAACGCCGATTGGGCCGGCCGCGCCGCCTGGCACGGGCATCTGCTCGAATCGACGCTGTTTCGCACCAACGTGGCCGGCGACCAGGTGTTTCGCCGCATCGAGCAGCTGCTGCTGGACCGCGAGCCGTCACGCCGCAACCTGGCGCGGCTGTACCTGTTCACGCTCGGGCTTGGCTTCCAGGGGCGGTTTCGCGGCGCCGATGCCGAAGCGCGGCTGCGCAGCCTGCGCGAGGAACTGTATGAGTTCATCTACCAGCGCCGGCCAGACCTGGGCGGACGCGAGCGCGTGCTCAGCGAACCCGCCTACGCCCACACGCTCTCGCATATCGCGCCGCGCAAGCTGCCGACGCTGACGCGCTGGACGGTGGTGTTCCTGCTGGGCCTGGCCACCCTGCTGGCGCTGTCCGAGGTGACGTGGCTGTGGCAATCCTGGCCGGTGCGCGAAGCGCTGCGGGCCGACACCGTGGCCGGAGGCACGCCATGACGCGCCGGCAGCCCATCCAAGCCCGGGGGGCAGGCGCATGCTGACCAGCAACCTGTTTCTGATTTCGATCGGCGTGCTGACGCTGGTGGCGCTGGCCGTGCTGGGCGCGGTGCTGTATTTCGCTGCGCAGCGGGCCCGCGCCAAGCCGTCGGCCGAGCGCAAGATCGTGCGCCTGCGCACCGATTCCCTGCGCACCGCGTTCCGCCAGGCGATCGAGCTGGTCGAGGGGAATATCGCCTCGCGCGCCGAGCGCTACAACATTCCCTGGATCCTGGTCCTGAATGAAGGCGAGGATGCGCGGCCGCTGCCGATCGCGCAGTCCGGCGTGGCCAGCGTGCTGAGCTCCGACGCTGCCAATGCGGCCGCCACGCAGGGGATTTCGTGGCACTTCTTTGACCGCGGCGTGGTCATCGACATCAATGCGGCCTATCTGGGCTCGCCAGACGACGATACCGATGAAAAGCCCTGGGACGAGTTCCTCGGCCTGTGCCGCGGCTATCGCCCGCAACGGCCCTTCGACAGCGTGGTGGTGACGGTGCCGGCGGCGATGCTGCTGGCCGACGACACCGACGCACAGCTTGAGCTGGTGCGCCGGGCCAAGCTGGCCCACCGGCGGCTATGGCTGGCGCAGAACCGCTTTGCGGTGCGTTTCGCGGTCTATGTGGTGGTGACGGGCTGTGAGTCGCTGCCGGGCTTCGCGCACTTTGCGCGCGCGCTGCCGGAGCCGATGCGCGCCAGCATGCTGGGCTGGTCCTCGCCGTACGACCTGTCGGCCACCTACCAGTCGGGCTGGATCGATGCGGCCATGTCGGGCGTGGTGCGCACGGTGTCGGACGGTGTCGCCGAGCTGCTGGCGATGGGGGCGCAGGAGGTGGATGCCTGCCAGTCGCTGCTGCTGCCGGCGCGCATCGAAGCCATGCGTGGCCAGCTCACGCGCTATGTCGACGAGCTGTTGCGGCCCAGCGCCTATCACGAGCCCTTCTATCTGCGCGGCGTCTACCTGACCGGCGACAGCGGCGAGCTGGCGGCGCATGCGCCGGCCTTCGCTGCGCCGCGCCTGCGTGCGGCGCAGCCTGACGCACTGGCGCCAGAGGATGCGCACGCGCCGGAGCTGGCGCCGGCAGCCAGCGCCAGCTCATCCGCCGACCTGCTCAACGAGCTGATGCGGCAACCGGCGTTCCTGCGCGACCTGTTCGAGAAGAAGATCTTCCTGGAGTACGGGCTGACGCGGCCGTCGCGCTCGCAGCAGCTGGCGCGGCCGCTGGTGCACCGTGCGCTGCGCTGGGGCGGCATGGCCGTGCTGTGCGCGTGGGGCGGGGGACTGATGGTCGCGGCATGGCAGATGGGACATCGCCATACCGAACTGCTGGCCGCGCTTGGCGAGCTGCGTGCCGGCGCGCAGCAGCGCGCGCTGGCCGCGCAGCGCGGCCAGGACCTGCCGCCGGACTGGTACCGGCGCCAGGCGCTGGGGCTGATCGCGATGAACCAGCGCCTGAGCGCGCAGTCGGTCTCGTCCTGGTTCATGCCGGGCTCGTGGGCCTTTATCGACGACCTGGACGGGCGCGTGCACGATCGCTTCCAGCGCGCCTTCGGCGAGATCGCGCTAGACACCATCGATCGCGAACTGCTGGCCCGCGTCGATATGCTGACGGGCGTGGGGCGCGACCCGAGCACCGGCCAGCTGATCATCGGCGACAGCTGCCTGGCGCCGCCGGGTGCACGGGGCGAGGCCCTGCCGCCGCGCAGCCTGGCGCTGGAAGACATGCCGGAGATGCGCGCGCTGCAGCAGTACGTTGCCGCGGTCGACCAGTTCGACGCGGCGCTGCAAGCGCTGCACCGGCTGGAAACGCCGCAGCCTGGCAACGCCGATGCGCTGCGGCTGGTGGTGCGCTATGCGCTGGGGGCGGAGTTGCAGGGCGAGGTCTCGGGCAGCCTGCCGTATTTCCAGCGCGACCCTGGCAAGGGGCGTGGTGCCGCAAGCCTGGCAACCGGCGGCAGGGCACTGACCGCGCTGGTGCCGCCCTTGCGCTGCACCTTCGACAAGGGCGCGCGCCAGCTCGACCAACGGCTCTTCAACAACAACCCGCTGCTGGTGGCAGAGCGGGCAGTCAGGTCCAGCCTCGGCGAACTGGCCGGCGGGGCCAATGCCGGCAGTGGTTTCAACCGGGTCCTGGCCGACTACCGCGGCATCGTCGCGGCGATCGGCACGCAGCAGGAACTGCTGGCGTCCGGCAAGGGCGGCTGGATCAGGCAGCCTCAGTTCGCCACGGGCACCGTCTACGCACGTACGCTGGCGCAGGCCGCGCAGAACCGGCTGCTCGGCGAAGACATGGCGGCCGCTGCGCGCGCGCGCTCGGAAAACGGCTTCCAGGCCTTCACCGGCGAGCTGGCGCAGCGCTTCAGCGGACCCGACAGCGGCATCGCGTGGCAGGACAAGGACGGCCGTTTCGTGGTCACGGCCGAGCGGCTGGCCTTGCGCGACCGGCTTGCCGCCCTGCTGAACCAGCCGTTCATGGCGCCGCCGCGCGACCTGGCGCTGCCGTCGGTGCCGGCCGGGTCGGCGGTGCTGTGGGATCGCCAGCAGCTTGACCAGGCCATCGCACTGGGCGACATGCGCAAGCGCTTCCTTGACGAAGGGCTCGCGGGCCTGCCAGGCCCCTGGCGCGATGCGATTGCGCAGAACGTGGACCAGCAGTTTGCGCGGCTGGTAACCGACCAGGCCGCGACCGCGGCAATCCTGGCGCCGCTGCAGGCCGATGGCGGCAGCGCCGGCTTCGAGGCTGCGCTGGGCCGTATTGCGCGCATCAAGACCATGCTGGGCGAGATGCATGCCATGTCGCGCGTGGATGACCTCGATGCGCTGGTCTCGCGCGACGCGCTGGCGCGGCTGCGCGCCGTGGACGAGCTGCTGCAGCAGTCCGAGCTGTACGCGATCCGGCAGGGCAGCGCCGGCGACGGGGCCCGTGCGCCGCGCTCGCCGGTGCTGACGGCGTTCGGGCTGAACGACGCTGCGGCGCTGGGACCGTACCTGGACCAGCAATCGGCGCGTGCGCAGGCGCTGGGCCGCGAGGCCGCGGTGTATCTTGCCGCGCTCTCGCCCGCCGACGCCGGCTCCGGCCTGGCGTTGCGCTGGCAGGCGCTGAACCGCGACCTGGAGCGCTATCGGCTCAAGAACCCGAACAGCCGGCTGCTGATGCTGGAGCAGTTCGTGCAGGCCGCGGCGGCCGAGTCCGGCCAGGGCGTCTGCCTGGCGCGCTTTGCGGCGCGGCCGGCCGGCGGCGATGACTATTTTGCCGCGCTGCACGTGCGCCTGTACGACGGCCTGCTCGCGCGCTGTGCGCAAGGCTATTTTGCCGACCTGCAGCGGCAGTGGGACGGGTTCTCGGCCACGTTCAATGAACGGCTGGCGGGGCGCGCGCCGTTTGGCGGCGCCGCGCAGGGCGGTAGCGCCAATGCCAGCGAGGTGCGCACGGCGGACTATGCCGAGCTGGGCCGCGTGCTCAAGCGCTATGAACCGCTCTCGGCCACGTACCGGGCCGCGCGTGGCGACGGGCCGCTCAGGAATATCGCGTCCGGCGTGCCGGTGCACCAGTTCATCGACAGCTTCGACCAGGTCAGGACGCTGCTTGCGCCACTGTATCCGGTCGAGGAGGGCGCGCCCGCGGGCTATGACGTGAGCGCGGAGTTCCGCGTCAACCGCGGCGCGGAACTGGCCGGCAACCAGATCATCGACTGGACCCTGACGATCGGCGGGCAGAGCCTGTCGATGCGCGATGCGCCGCGCTCGTTGCACTGGGACTACGGCAATCCGGTGACGCTGACGCTGCGCTTTGCCAAGGACTCACCGATGGTGGCGTTGCCTGACACTGAACAGCGCGCGCTGGCCGCCGACGGCAAGACCATGACCTGGCGCTTTGCCGACCCGTGGTCGCTCTTGTCGTTCATTGCGCGCCATCGCATCGCGGATCCGGGCGGGCGTGCCGACAGCACGGCGCAACTGCTGCGCTTTGACTTTCCGCTGGGCAGCGCCGCGCCGGATCTCACGGCGGCGCCCAGGCCGGTGCGCGGCCGCGTGTTCCTGCGCCTGGTGCTGACGGCCGCGGGCAAGAAGATGCCGCTGCCGTGGCCGCCAAGCTTTCCCACCCGGGCTCCTGAATGGACCAACCTATGACGACGCCAACGCAAGACCGCATCCTGGACGCGCAGGCACTGCTTGCGCCTGTGCCGGGCGACGATCCCGCGGGCGCTTCGCTGCGCTACGACCCGGTCTTTCGCGCCATCGCCGAAGCGCGGCAGCACGACGACGAGTCCTTGCCGATGGGGGAATGGGAGCGCCCGCTGGTCAAGGCTGACTGGAAACGCGTGGCCGCGCTCGCCAGCGAGGCGCTTGCCACGCGCAGCAAGGACTTCCAGCTGGCGGCATGGCTGTGCGAGGCGTGGACCCATCTGTACGGCACGGCCGGTTTTTGTGCCGGGGTGCGTTTGCTGGGGGCATTGGCGGACGCGTATTGGGATAGCGCATGGCCGCGCATGGAAGCCGACGATGCGGAGGCACGCTGTGCCCCGATCGCCTGGCTCAACGAGACCTTGCCGGCGGTGCTGGCGCTGCATGTCCCACTGCTGTCGCTGGCGGACGAGACGCCCCTGCCCATCACGCTGGACCTGTGGGAACGCAGCCTGGCGCCGGCCGATGACGACGACAGCCTGGGCCGTGAGGCGCTGCTGCGGCGCGCGCATCACGCGCCCGACCGCCCCCGGCTGGAAGCGTTGTGGCGCGACCTGCACGGCGCCAGCGCCGAATGGGCTGGTTTTGACCGGCGCATCGACGCGCTGCTGGGGGCGCAAGCGCCGAGCCTGGCGCGCGTAACGGACACGCTGGCGCGGCTGGTGCGGGCGGTGGCGGCGCTGCGCGGCGATGCAGCAGGCAGCGCCCACGGTGGCGAACCCGCCGCCACGGCGCCGGCACCGGCCGGTAGCAACGATCGCGTGGACGATCCCGAGCCGATGCCGGTCTTGCCCGCCGCGGGGCCGGGGCAGACCGCCATGCTGGCGCACGGCCGCATCGAGGACCGTGCGCACGCCTACCAGCTGATCCGGGACGTGGCCGACTACCTGGCGCGCCATGAGCCGCACAGCCCCACGCCTTACCTGCTGCGGCGCGCGGTGCGCTGGGGGCAGATGCCGCTGGCGGACCTGATGCAGGACATCCTGCGCGAGGACGGGGATATCGGGCGGTATTTCTCGCTGCTGGAGAACCAGGAATAGGGCAGGTGCAGGTTTGCTTTCCCTCTCCCGCTTGCGGGAGAGGGACGCGCTGTCGGTCGTCCGGAGCTTATCGCCATGCTTAGATATGTGATATACAATATATTACGTATGCATAACGCCTCCTGCCGCCATGCTCGATCCCTCGCTGTTCGGTCGCCTGTCGTTCACCCACGCGGATCCCGTTGACGGCCCGCTGCCGCCCGGGCGCAACCCGCTGGGCGTGGCAGCGGAGCGCGATGCCGTGCTGTTCGTGCCGGAAGGCCTGCCGGACGGTGCGCCGGTGCCGCTGCTGGTGATGTTCCATGGCGCAGGCGGGTTTCCGGAAAAGGTGCTGCCGCATATCGAGCCGCATGCGCAGCGCCACAAGTTCCTGGTGCTGGCGCCGCATTCGCTCTTCCCGACCTGGGACATTGTGATCGGCGGCAACGGCCCCGACCTGCAGCGGCTGCACCAGGCGCTGACCGCGGTGACTTCGCGCTACCGGGTCGACCCGGGCCGGCTTGCCTTTGCCGGCTTCTCGGACGGGGCCAGCTACGCGCTCTCGGTCGGCATCACCAACGGCGACATTGCCAGCCATGTGATTGCGTTCTCCGGCGGCTTCATGTCGGTGTTCATGCAGGAGGGCGCGCCCAGGGTGTTTGTCGCGCACGGGCTGGCCGACGAGCAGCTCCCGGTTGCGACTAGCGGCCGCGCCCATGCGGCCAGGCTGAAGGCCGCGGGCTACGACGTGCAGTACGTCGAGTTCGATGGCCTGCACGTGATCCATCCGCCCGTGGTCGAGCGCGCGATCGACTTCTTCCTGCAGTGAAACCCCGGCCGCTGGCCGGCGCGGCCATGCCATTCAACGGGAGTGCGGTACATGGATTTCGAGATTCCGGAGGCGCTGATCCATCCCCTGCTGGCGATGATCGAAACCGGGTCGCCGCTGGCGCGGCAGTTGCAGGAGCACGGCGTCTGCCACGGCAATATGCTGGTGTCGAGCAAGCTGTTCGATGCGCAGTCGCTGAACTCGCTCTACACGCTGAGCAAGACGCAAAACGAGCGCGCGCTGATGTTCCAGATGCTGGCGCTGGACAATGTCTACAACGCACCCCAGGCGCGCGTGATTCCGGGGCTGGACCAGCTGGTGGCGGGGCTGGCCGCCTACCTGTCGCGCGATGCCATCGACGGCTGGCTGTACCAGCGCAACCGCGACGGCGTGCTGCTGCCGTGGCTGGTGCGCCGGATGCGCTATGTGTCGCCCGAGCAGGGCATGCATTATGTGGTGGTGGACATGCTGGCCAACACCATGCAGTCGGCCAACTCCACGCTGACCGACCACCATCTGCGCCGCTCCGGCATGACCACGTCGATGGTGATCACCCACGACGACATCGCCAACCGCACCATCCCGGAGTTGCTGGCCGAGTTCGGCTTCTACAAGGAGTGTGCGGAATTCCGGCACGAATACGAGCAGCATGCGCAGCGCTTCGTGCGCTACCAGCGCCGCTTCGGCGCGCAGTTTGTCGCCACCCGCGCGGCGTTCTCGCTCGATGCCAAGGGACCTGCCGAGCTGACCCCGATCGCCGACGCCGCGGGCGCGCGCTGCGTGAATGATGAGGAACGGCTGGAGCGCCGCTTCGAAATGACCTGCGACCCGGCCTTCTGGCGCGATGCCGGGGTCAGGGAGGGCTTTGAGCGCGTGCCGCTGCATTGCTACGTGCATCTGTTCCACCTGGAGTGGCATCGCAATATCTGGGTGCACGTGCAGCACCTGTCCGAGTATCGCTACCAGCCGGCCCTGCGCGACAAGCTGGTCCTGCCTGCGCACCACCGTGACCTGATCGATATCCTGACCTCGCACATGGACATGCTGGTGCCGGACTTCGTGCCCGGCAAGTCCGGCGGCACCACCATCCTGTGCCAGGGCGCCCCAGGCCTGGGCAAGACGCTGACCGCGGAGGTCTACGCCGAGGTGGTGGGCAAGCCGCTCTACCGCGTGCATTCCGGGCAGCTGGGCACCACGGCCGCGTCGGTCGGTGCCACGCTGATGACGATCCTGCGCCGGGCCATGCGCTGGAACGCGATCCTGCTGCTGGACGAGGCCGACGTCTATATCCGCTGCCGCGACAACGACCTGGAGCACAACGCCATCGTCGCGGAATTCCTGCGCACGCTGGAGTACTTCAACGGCCTGCTGTTCATGACCACCAACCGCATCGGCGACGTCGACGATGCCATCCTGTCGCGCTGCATCGCCACCATCCACTACGAAACGCCGTGCAAGCAAGACGCCATGCGCCTGTGGCGCCTGCAGGCCGCGCAGTTCGGCGCGGACCTGGGCGACGGGCTGATCGATGCGCTGACCGCCGCCTACCCCAAGGCGAGCGGGCGCGACATCAAGGAGCTGCTGAAGCTGGCGACCCGCTATGGCAAGGCCAAGGGGATCCCGCTGTCGGAAGACGTGTTCCGGCTGTGCGGGCAGTTCCGCGGGATCGGGTAAGGCGCCGGCGCGCGGGTATCATGGAGCATCCGTCCAGGCAACCGCGCCCCGATCCCCGATGAGCCTCGACCCCGCCGAACTCCAGGTCATACGCCCCTACCTGCTGCGCTTTGCCCGCTTGCAGCTGCGCGACGAGGCGGTGGCCGAGGACGCCGTCTCGGAAACGCTGCTGGCGGTGCTGGAGCACCCTGAGCGCTTTGCCGGCCAGTCAACGCTGCGTACCTACCTGGTTGGCATCCTCAAGCACAAGATCATCGATACCCTGCGCAGCGGCAAGCGTGAGGTCAGGCTGGCGCTGGCCACCGATGCCGAGGGCCAGCCGCAATCCGACGACGACGCCTTCGACGCGCTGTTCACGCGCAACGGCCACTACCAGGACCCGCCGTCCGACTGGGGCAACCCGGAACGCGCCTTTGAGCGCCGCGAGTTTTTCGAGATCCTGCAGCTGTGCGTGGACCGCCTGCCGGAGCGCACCGGCCGGATCTTCATGATGCGCGAGTGGCTGGAGCTGGACACCGAAGAAATCTGTCAGCATTTGCAGATCAGCGCGACCAATGCCTGGGCGATGCTGTACCGCGCCCGCATGCGCCTGCGCGAATGCCTGGAACTGCACTGGTTCGGCCAGCGCGGCCGGCCCGGCAAAGCCGGTTGAGCCCGGTCCCCGCCCATGCAACGGATAAGCCACTGAGCAACATGCCAGATTCCCGTCCTTCCCGCCGCCTGCTGCCGAACTGCGAAGAGGTCCACCACCTCACCATGAAGAGCCTGGACCGGCCGCTGTCATGGGGCGAGCGGCTGCGCATGCGCGGCCACCTGGCGATCTGCGCCGCCTGCACCAGCTTCAGCGCCCAGATGCGGACCCTGCGCGAGGCCATGCACAGGCTGGGGCACGACGAATGACAAAAGGCCAGCGGATCCGCTGGCCTTCTTGCTGGCTGGGTGCCGGGATCGCTCAGGCGCGCGCGCCTTCGCCGTAGGGGTCGAAGCGGCCAGCGCGGCTGCCTTCGGTAAAGGTGTCGAAGCTGCGCGACGGCGATGCCGACACGCCGCTGCGGTCCAGCCCGGCCACCGTGCGGGCGCCGTCGACAAACGGATCGGCCTTGCCGGCGCGGGCGCCTTCCGTGAACACATCATGGCTGCGGAACTCATAACCATACTTGTCGCCGGGCACGGTGCTGCGGAAGCTGTAGCCGTACTTGTCGCCGGGCAGTTGCTCGGCGGCGGTGGCGGCTTGCGCGGCGCCCAGGGCTGCCAGCGACAGGAGCAGGGCGGTAGCGAGGCGGGTGGTCTTGGTCATGATGGTTCTCCTTAAGCTCGTTGAATTTGTCAGAAGGCTCTGCGTTGTGTGCGTGCCGTTCATGTACAGAACTATAGGAGTGCCATCGAGACGAAAGCAGGCCATTTGCCGGACAAGTTATTCAAAAAAATTGAATTAATGGGCGAGGGCGAAAACCACCCGTGGCATGACGCAAATGTAATGACCCCGTCGCCGGAATGCCCGGCGCGGCTCGGTTAAACTTGCGGCTCGCTGCAATCCCCCGTCGCCTGATGCCAGGCGCCCAGGGCAGCGGCCACTTCCCCTATGCAACGGCTCATCCTCATCCTTCTTGCGCTCGTCCTGCCGCTCCAGTTCGCCTGGGCGGGAGCCGCCGCGTATTGCCGGCATGAGGTGGCGGCTTCGGCCAAGGCCCATTTCGGGCACCACGAGCACCAGCACAAGGCCGACAGCGGCAAGCAGGACCAGCCCGCGCAGAAGGCGCAGGACAAGGCCAAGCTAGGCCTGCCCGATCCCGACTGCGGCGTCTGCCATATCGCTTCGCTGCCGTTTGCACGGGCCGACGCGCCCGACGTGCACGCCATGCGCCGGGTGGAACTGGCGCCACCGGCGCCGCAGCCCAGCTTCTCTTCGCACAGTGCGCGGGCGCCCGACCGCCCACAGTGGCCGCGTCTCGCTTAGCCGGCGAGACGACGCTTTCACGCTTTCCTGATCTCCCTGAGTCCCTGACGTCAGGCGTCTCGCCGAATTCTCCCGGTTTCTTTCCTGGTGCAATTCGATGCGAAGACTTTTGCTGCCGCTTGGGCTGGCGGCCGTCCTATCCAGCCCGATCCATGGCGTCGCGCAGACGCCGCCCCCTGCCATGGCGCAGCCATCGGCATCCTCGCCGGCCCCGGGGCAAGAGCCTGCCGGCACGCTCACGCTCGACGCCGCGCTGGCGCTGGCCGAAGCCGGCAGCTTCACGTTGTCCGCGGCGGGCAAGGAGCTTGACGCCACCGAGGGCGATGTCACGCAGGCGCGCGTGCTGCCCAATCCCGAACTGGCCGTGTCGATGGAAGACACGCGCAAGGCCACGCGCTCCACCACCGGNCGCGCTCCCCCCCCGGCCAGATCACCCTGCCGATCGAACTCGGCGGCAAGCGCGCCGCGCGCATCGGCGTGGCCGAGCGCGGGCGCGAACTGGCGCAGGCCGAGCTGGGCGGCGCACGCGCCGAGCTGCGCGCCGCGGTGATCGCGCGCTTCTTCGGCGTGCTGGTGGCGCAGGAGCGCGTCGAGCTGGCCGAAGGCTCGGTCGGCATCGCCAGCAAGGCGGCCGCGGCGGCCGGGCGGCGCGTGGCAGCCGGCAAGGTCGCGCCGCTGGAAGAAACGCGCGCCAGGGTCGAACAGGCCAATGCCGAGCTGGAACTGGCCGAGGCCACCGGCGCGCTCCAATCCGCACGGCAATCGCTGGCCGCGCTGTGGGGCAGTGCCGTGCCGCACTTTGCGCAGGCGCAGGGCGACCTTGACGCGCTGCCTTCGCGCCCCGCGCCGGCAGCGCTGCAAGCGGCGCTGGAAGACTCGCCGCAGCTGGCGGCAAGCCGCCTCCTCGCCGAACGCAGCCGCGCCGAAGTCGCCGTGGCGCGCAGCCGCCAGTACCCCGACGTGACCGTGAGCCTGGGCGCCAAGCGCGACAACGAGGCCAACCGCAATATGGCCGTGCTGGGCGTGGCGATCCCGCTGCCGCTGTTTGACCGCAACCAGGGCAACCTGTACGCCGCATTGCGCCGCGCCGACAAGGCGCAGGACACGCACGCGGCCACGCGCATCCGCCTGGTCGGTGAGCTGCAGCAGGCGTCGACGCAGCTGTCGGTGTCGCGCGCCGCGGCGCAGACGCTGCAGGCCTCGGTGCTGCCCGCGGCGGAGCAGGCCTATGCCGCCGCCTCGCGCGGGTTCGAGGCCGGCAAATTCAATTTCCTCGATGTGCTGGATGCCCAGCGCACGCTGTTCCAGGCGCGCATCCGCTACCTGGACGTGCTGGCCCGCACCTATGACGCGGCGGCGAGCATCGACCGCATCCTCGGACACTGATACGGAAGCTGCAGACATGGCAATGAGCAAGCAACAACGGGCCGCCGTGGTGGCCATCCTGGTCGCGGGGCTGCTGGGCGGCGCGGCGATCCTGTTCACCGGCAAGGGCGGCGGCGCGACCGGCGAGGCCGGGCACGGGCATGCCGAGCATGCCGACGAGCACGAACATGGCAAGGAAGGAGACAAGGCCGCCGCGCACGCTGCCGCCAGCGTCCCCGCGGCGAAACCGGAAGCCGAAGGCAAGTCGCACCTGATCGCGCTGACGCCCGCGCAGATCCAGCAGGCCGGCATCGGCATTGCCACTGCCGCCGCGGCGCCGCTGCGCAGCAGCGTCGATTTCCCGGGCGAGATCCGCTTCAATGAAGACCGCACCGCGCACGTGGTGCCGCGCGTGGCGGGCGTGGCGCAGGCGGTGCCGGCCAACCTTGGCCAGCAGGTGCGCAAGGGCGAAGTGCTGGCGCTGCTCGCCAGCACGACCCTGGCCGAGCAGCGCAGCGAGCTGCTGGCGGCGCAGAAGCGCGAGGCGCTGGCGCGTGCCACCTACGCGCGCGAGAAGACGCTGTGGCAGGAGAAGATCTCCGCCGAGCAGGATTACCAGCAGGCCCGCACGGCGCTGGAGGAAGCGCAGATCGCGGTGCAGAACGCGCGCCAGAAGCTGACCGCGATTGGCGCCACGGAGAACAGCGCGGGCAAGGGCGGCAGCCTGAACCAGTTTGCGCTGCGTGCCCCGTTCGATGGCATCGTGGTCGAGAAGCACCTGGCGCTGGGCGAAGCGGTCCAGGAAACCACCACCGTCTTCACCGTCTCCGACCTGAGTTCGGTGTGGGCGGAGTTCGTGGTGTCCGCGCGCGACCTGGACCAGGTGCGCGTGGGCGAAGCGGTCACGGTGCGCTCGAGCGCCTCGGACACGCAGGCCGAGGGCAAGGTGTCGTACGTCGGCGCGCTGCTGGGCGAGCAGACGCGCACCGCCAAGGCGCGCGTGACGCTGGCCAATCCCGGCATGGCGTGGCGCCCGGGGCTGTTCGTCACGGTCAGCGTGCTGGGCGCGCCGGCACAGGTGCCGGTGACGGTGGCGGCCGACGCGGTGCAGCAGGTCGACGGCCGGAGCGTGGTGTTCATCGCCGTGCCGGGCGGGTTTGCGGTGCAGCCGGTCAAGACCGGGCGCGCCGGTGGCAAGCTGGTGGAGGTGACCGAGGGCCTGCAGGCCGGCGCGCGCTACGCCGCGGCCAACAGCTTCATCCTCAAGTCCGAGCTGGGCAAAGCCAGCGCCGGGCATGAGCACTGAGCGGGAGGCACGCATGTTTGAACGCCTGATCCGCTTTGCCATCGAGCAACGCTGGCTGGTCCTGCTGGCGGTGCTGGGCATGGCCGCGCTGGGCCTGTACAGCAACACCCGGCTGCCGATCGACGCGGTGCCCGATATCACCAACGTGCAGGTGCAGATCAACACCGCCGCGCCGGGCTATTCGCCGCTGGAGACCGAACAGCGCATCACCTACCCGGTCGAGACCGTGATGGCGGGCCTGCCCGGGCTGGAGCAGACCCGCTCGCTGTCGCGCTACGGGCTGTCGCAGGTGACGGTGATCTTCCGCGACGGCACCGATATCCACTTTGCGCGCCAGCTGGTCAACCAGCGCATCCAGGAAGCGCGCGACAAGCTGCCCGCCGGCATCACGCCCGCGATGGGCCCGATCTCGACCGGGCTGGGCGAGATCTACCTGTGGACGGTCGAGGCCGACCCCGGCGCGCGCAAGCCGGACGGCACGCCCTATACGCTGTCGGATCTGCGCGAGATCCAGGACTGGGTGATCCGCCCGCAGCTGCGCAACGTGCCTGGCGTGACCGAGGTCAATGCCATCGGCGGCCATGCGCGCGCCTATGTGGTCGCGCCCAGCCTGGAGCGCATGGCGTCGTACGGCTTGTCGCTGGCCGATGTGGTGAGCGCGCTGGAGAAGAACAACGACAACGTCGGCGCCGGCTATATCGAGCGCCGCGGCGAGCAGTACCTGGTGCGCGTGCCGGGGCAGGTGCGCTCGCTTGAAGATATCCGCGACGTGATCGTCGGCACCGCGCAGGGCCAGCCGATCCGCGTGCGCGACGTGGCCACCGTGCAGACCGGCGGTGAGCTGCGCACCGGCGCGGCCACCGAGAACGGCCGCGAGGTGGTGCTGGGCACCGTGTTCATGCTGATCGGCGAGAACAGCCGCACGGTGTCGCAGGCGGTGGACCGCAAGATGGCCGAGATCAACCGCACCCTGCCCAAGGGCGTGCAGGCCGTCACGGTGTACGACCGCACCACGCTGGTCGACAAGGCCATTGCCACGGTCAAGAAGAACCTGCTGGAAGGCGCGGTGCTGGTGATCGCCATCCTGTTCCTGTTCCTGGGCAACCTGCGCGCGGCGCTGATCACCGCGCTGGTGATCCCGCTGTCGATGCTGTTCACCTTCACGGGCATGGTGCATTACCGCATCAGCGGCAACCTGATGAGCCTGGGCGCGCTGGACTTCGGCATCATCGTCGACGGCGCGGTGGTGATCGTCGAGAACTGCGTGCGCCGGCTGGCGCATGCGCAGGAGCGCCACGGCCGGCCCCTCACGCGCAGCGAGCGCCTGCATGAAGTCTTTGCCGCGGCGCGCGAGGCACGCCGGCCGCTGCTGTACGGGCAACTGATCATCATGGTGGTGTACCTGCCGATCTTTGCGCTGACCGGGGTCGAGGGCAAGATGTTCCACCCGATGGCCTTCACCGTGGTGCTGGCGCTGCTGGGCGCGATGGTGCTGTCGGTGACCTTCGTGCCGGCAGCGGTGGCGTTGTTCATCGGCAACCGCGTGGCTGAGCGCGAGAATCGGCTGATGGCCTGGGCGCGCCGCCGCTATGCGGTGCTGCTGGAGCGCTCGCTGGAGGCGACGCCAGTGGTGCTGACGTTTGCCGGCGTGGCGGTGGCATTGTGCCTGGCCATTGCCACGCGCCTGGGCAGTGAGTTCGTGCCCAGCCTCAACGAAGGCGACCTGGCGATCCAGGCCTTGCGCATCCCCGGCACCAGCCTGACGCAATCCGTGGCGATGCAGCAGCAGGTGGAAACCGCGCTGAAGGCCAAATTCCCGGAGATCGAGCGCATCTTTGCGCGCACCGGCACCGCGGAAATCGCCTCCGACCCGATGCCGCCGAATATCTCCGACGGCTACATCATGCTCAAGCCTGTTTCGCAATGGCCCGAGCCGCGCCGCACGCGCGACGAGCTGATCGCCGCGATCCGCGATGAGGTGGGCAAGCTGCCCGGCAACAACTATGAGTTCTCGCAACCGATCCAGCTGCGCTTCAATGAGCTGATCTCGGGCGTGCGCTCCGACGTGGCGGTCAAGGTGTTCGGCGACGACAACGCCGTGCTGGAGCAGACCGCCAATCGCATCGCGGCGGTGCTGCAGGGCATCCCCGGCGCGGCCGAGGTGAAGGTCGAACAGACCACCGGCCTGCCGATGCTGACGGTGCAGATCGACCGCAACAAGGCGGCGCGCTACGGCCTGAACCTGAGCGATATCCAGGATGCGGTGGCGATCGGCATCGGTGGCAAGGTGTCTGGCACCTTCTTCAGCGGCGACCGCCGCTTCGATATCGTGGTGCGCCTGCCCGATGCCGTGCGCGAGGACGTGGAAGCGCTGCGGCGCCTGCCGGTGCCGCTGCCGAAGGAAGCCGCCGCGCGCACCAGCTATATCCCGCTGAGCGAAGTCGCCAGCGTGGAGATCGCGCCGGGCCCCAACCAGGTCTCGCGTGAGAACGGCAAGCGCCGCATCGTGGTCAGCGCCAATGTGCGCGGGCGCGATATCGGCAGCTTCGTGCCCGAGGCCGAGGCCGCCATCCGCGCGCGCGTGCAGATCCCGGCGGGCTACTGGACCAGCTGGGGCGGCACCTTCGAGCAGCTGCAGTCCGCCACCGCGCGGCTGCGCGTGGTGGTGCCGCTGGCGCTGGGGCTGGTGTTCGTGCTGCTGTTCGCCATGTTCGGCAACCTCAAGGACGGGCTGCTGGTCTTCACCGGCATCCCGTTCGCGCTGACCGGCGGCATCCTGGCGCTATGGCTGCGCGGCATTCCGCTGTCGATCTCGGCGGCAGTGGGCTTTATCGCGCTGTGCGGCGTGGCGGTGCTCAACGGGCTGGTGATGCTGTCGTTTATCCGTTCGCTGCGCGAGGAAGGCCATGGCCTGGATGCGGCCATCCGCGATGGGGCGCTGACGCGGCTGAGGCCGGTGCTGATGACGGCGCTGGTTGCGTCGCTTGGCTTCGTGCCGATGGCCCTGGCCACGGGCACGGGTGCCGAGGTGCAGCGCCCGCTGGCGACGGTCGTCATCGGCGGCATCCTGTCGTCGACGGCGCTGACCTTGCTGGTGTTGCCGGTGCTGTACCGGCTGGCCCACCGGAACGATGAGCCGGCGACGGAAGCGGCGCAAGGGGAAGGGGAGCTGGCGCGACTGGATGCGTGAAGACCCAGGGTGCGGCGGTGTTGCGCCATTGCATTCGATAGTTCATGTCACCATGAACCTTCGGCCTGCGCCGCGGCGGCATGATGCGACTGTCAGCCCGCCCCCGGGCGCTGGGTTCACTGCAAGGACTCAGCACTTCCATCCACTGTGCCGCCATGCCCGATACCAACATCGACCCGCTCACCGCCGTCACCCATCCCGACCCGTACCCGTACTACCGTGAGCTGGCCGCCAGCCAGCCATTCTTCCGCGATGACCGCCTTGGCCTGTGGGTCGCCGCCGGCCCGCGGGAAGTGGCCGACGTGCTCGCCCACCCCGACTGCCGCGTGCGGCCGCCCGCACAGCCGGTGCCGCCCGCGCTGGCCGGCACCGCCGCCGGCGAGCTGTTCGGCCGGCTGATCCGGATGAACGACGGCGCTGCGCACGCGCCGCTCAAGGCCCTGCTGATGCCGATGCTGGCGGGCATCGACCCGGCCGCCGCGGCGCAGCGCGCAACGGTGCTGGCGGCGGTGCTCGATGCCGGCGAAGCGACCCGGGCCGCCATGTCCGGCGAGCGCATCAATCGCTGGCTGTTCACGCTGCCGGTCATCACGCTCGCCGACCTGCTTGGCCTGCCGGTTGCCACCGAAGGCAGCAACGCAGCCGAAGTTGCACAACGCGTTGCGGCCTTTGCCGGCGCGCAGTCGCCATTGGCCGATGCACCGGCCGTGCGCGCAGGCGTCGAGGCCGCTCAATGGCTGGGCCACTGGCTTGCCGGTGCGGCGGCCGGCGCAGGGCCGCTGCCGGCGCTGCGGCAGGCAGCCGGTGCCGCCGGCATCGACGCGCAGGCTGTCGCCGCCAACATCATCGGCCTGCTGGTGCAGGCCTGCGAAGCCACCGCAGCGCTTGCCGGTAATACGCTGCTGCGGCTGGGTCGCGGCACGACGCAGTCAGAGCTGCCGCTCGATGCCCTGGTGGCGCGGGTCGCCCGGGAGGATCCGCCGGTGCAGAATACGCGCCGCTTCCTGGCCGCCGATGTGCAACTATGCGGCCACGCCGTCAAGGCCGGCGATGCGGTGCTGGTGCTGCTGGCCGCGGCGTCGTGCAGTGGTGCCGCAGCCGGCGGGCGGCCATGGACCTTCGGCCATGGCCGCCATGCCTGTCCCGGCGACCGCCTGGCGCAGGCGCTGGCTGCCGCCACGGTGGCGGCGCTGCGTGCGCGTGGTGCCGACCCGGCCGCGCTGGCGCAGGCATTCCGCTATCGTCCGTCGCTGAACGCGCGCATTCCGCATTTCCATTGATCCCGTCATTGCCCCTGGAGACAACATGATCGCAGTCATCTTCGAAGTCGAGCCCGCGCCGGGCCGGCAGGACAACTACCTCGACATCGCCGCGCACCTGCGCCCGCAGCTGGAGGCCATCGACGGCTTTATCTCGGTGGAGCGCTTCCAGAGCCTGACCAACCCCAACAAGCTGCTGTCGCTGTCGTTCTTCCGCGACGAGGCCGCGGTGATCGCCTGGCGCAATACGCTGGCGCATCGCCAGGCGCAGGCGGCCGGTCGCGGCGGCGTGTTCGCCGGCTACCGGCTGCGCGTGGCGCAGGTGCTGCGCGACTACGGCCTGAACGAGCGCGACCAGGCGCCGGCGGACAGCCGCGCGGTGCATGACCACAAGGCGGGCTGAGGGGGAGCAGCGATGACGATGGAAGCGATCGGCACCCAAGCCGCCTTTATCGGCCTGACGTTCTTGCTGGCAGGCTTTGTCAAAGGGGTGGTGGGCCTGGGCTTGCCCACGGTTGCGGTGGGCATGCTGGGGCTGGTGATGCCGCCCGCGCAGGCGGCGGCGCTGCTGGTGGCGCCGTCGATGGTGACCAACGTGGTGCAGCTGTTCGGCGGGCCGCGCTTCGGGCAGCTGATGCTACGGCTGTGGTCGATGCTGGTGGCGATCTGCGCCGGCACCTGGCTGTGTGCGGCATGGGTGCCGGCCGGCATGATGACGCACGCTACCTCGGCCCTGGGTGTGGCGCTGGTGCTGTACGCGGTGGTCGGGCTGGCAGCGGTGAAGCTGGTGGTGCCGGCAGGGGCGGAGCGGTGGCTCGGGCCGTTGATTGGGCTGGTCACGGGTGGCATTACGGCGGTGACCGGTGTGTTCGTGATTCCCGCCGTGCCTTACCTGCAGGGACTCGGGCTGGACAAGGAAAGCCTGGTGCAGGCGCTCGGGCTGTCGTTCACGGTATCGACGATTGCGCTGGCCGTGAGCCTGGCCATGGGCGGGTCGTTGCTGCATATGCCGGTGCTGGGCGCCTCGGCGCTGGCGCTGGTGCCGGCGCTCGGCGGCATGTTCCTGGGCCAGTGGCTGCGCCACCGGATCAGCGCCGAGCGCTTTCGCAAGCTGTTTTTCTGCGGGATGCTGGTGTTGGGCGGGGAGCTGGCGCTGCGCGGGCTGTGATCAAGCCCGCCATGCTCCCCGCCCTGCACGCTCAGTGGCTGGCCTGCACCGTGCGGCCGTTCAGCGGCTGCACCGGGCGGGCGTTCATCGGATAAAGCTGACGGAATGCGGCCAACTGCGCCGGCGACACTTCCACCGGGGTCTTGAGCACCTGCCAGCGCACGTCCTCGCTGCACGGCGGCGTGGTCAGCGAGCCGGTGAAGGCCCAGTACGACTGCCGAGCCGGCAGCAACGCCGCCACATCCAGCGGCGCCGTCAGTTCGCGCGATTCTCCGGCCTTGGCCGGCAGGCTGGCGAAGACCGGTTTCAGCGCCGCATTCTCCCGCCCGGACTTGAACAGCACCGCCACCACCGCCAGCTTGCCTTCTGCATTCTGGTGCACCAGGTGCGCGACCAGCGGATAGCTCTTGCCGTTGATCTTCTCTTCGCTGGGTGTGTGGAAGTGGAACTGCAGCAGCTTGTAGGGCACGCCGTCGAGTTCGATCTGCCCCGCTGCGGGCAGGTTGACCTGTACGGTGTGGCCATTGTTGACCACGGTGGCGGGCGCCGCGGCGTAGCCAAAGCCGATCGGCTTCAGGTCCGCAGGCCGGGCCTTGCCGGTGCGGATATCGATGGGCGACTGGTGCTTGCCCAGCGCACAGGTCTTGTAGTCCTGGTCGAGCTCGGCCCAGTGGCTGGTACCGGTCGGTCCGGTGTAGCTCCAGTGCGGGTCATTGCCGGCCCACGCGGCAGGTGCAAGCAAGGCGGTGCAAACCGTGATAATCGGCAGCCTGGTGTTCATTGTCGATGCGTCCTAGTGTTGGCTAACCCCTTGTTTTCCGACATGGTGTTGTCAAGCTGTCCCAGTCTTGAGTGCCGGGTCTCTTGCCCGGGCCGGAAATCATGCAGCAAAACTGCCGTCCAGCGAATAAGGCATTGCTGAATTCCGGTCTGCACAGCGCTTAACAAGGGTATGGACTGCATGCACGCATGCGATTGATGCGTGCCGCGCATGCCGTCATGGAACGGACAAGGCGCCGACATCTCACGTGGCACGCTGAAGGCGCAGCGCGCCACAGGCATCCCCGCTCAGCCGGGGATGCCTGCCTGCCACCGTTTGTCTCGGGATTTCAGCCAGGCCGCGCGCCGGCCTGGTTCGACTCCAGTTGCGCGCGTACCGCGGAGATATGGTCGCCCGCGGCATCGACGGCGTTCTCCAGGTCGCTGGTGCTGCAGCCCAGCTCCCGGCACCAGTACTGCACTTCAAGCGGATCCATCAGGTTGATGCGGCCCGGATCCAGGGGCCTGAACTCGTTTGTCACATCGCTCATGCTTGCCTCCTGTCCATGTCTCGGGGCGACACGGCCCTTGCATTGTAGGCAGTCATCCGGCACACGTTGCATGCAAGACGGCCTGAGCTTGCGCATATGATGTACGGGTTACCCAAGTGACAGGACGCCGCATGCCCCGCTCATCCAGAGCAAAACTCTGGTCCACGCTGAACAAGGCCGCGGCCCGCAATGCGCGCCGCATGCAGCGCGCCGTCAACCAGAACCTGACCGGGCCGATGACCGAGGCCATCGTGCGCAACGCGGTGAAGCAATCGGCTGCAGTCACGGCCGCCACGCAGCGCGCACTGTCGGGCGTGGTATCGCCGGTGCAGGCGCCGCAGAGCCGCGGCAGTGGGCGCTGGGAAGAAGGCGCATGGGGCGCGCCCCTGGCACCGCGCCGCTACCGCATCTTCGTGCCGGCTGGCGTCACGGCGTCGCGGCGCGCCCCGATGCTGGTGCTGCTGCATGGCTGCGGCCAGGACGCCGCCAGCTTTGCCGCGGTCACGCGCGCCGCCGCGGTGGCGCGCGAAGCCGGCTGGGTGGTGTTGCTGCCTGAACAGACCTCGCAGGCCAACGCACAGCGCTGCTGGAACTGGTTCCGGCCCGCCGCGCAGGGCGGCGTCGAAGCCGGGCTGCTGATGGCGCTGATCGACCAGGCTTGCCGCCGCCATCCGGTTGCCGCGGACCGCATCAGCGTGCTGGGGCTGTCCGCGGGCGGCGCGATGGCGCTGATGCTGGGGCTGCGCTATCCGGAACGCTTTGCCGCAGTGGGGTCGCACTCCGGCGCGGTGCCATGGAGCGCCACCAATGCCGCCCAGGCAGCGCGCGCCATGCGCGGGGGGCGCGGGCCCGATGCCAAGGCCATGCAGGCGCTGCGGCTCGGGCTGGCAGGGCGCCGCCCGCCGCCGTTGCTATTGCTGCATGGCGATGCCGACCACGTGGTCGACTTCAGCAACGCCACCGCCGCGGCGGGCATGTGGATGCACCTGCAGCCGGAGCATGCGCACGCGCTGTCCGCGGTGCCGGCACGGCGCATCCAGCGCGGCATGCGCCGTGCAATGGATGTGTTCGACTGGATGGAGGGAAAGTCGCCTTACGTGCGCCTGGTGCGGATCGAGGGCCTGGGTCACGCCTGGAGCGGCGGGGCAGGCGGGCAGGCGTTCTCCGATCCGGCGGGGCCGGATGGGCTGAAGCTGGCGTTGCGGTTTTTTCTGGCGGTTGGGGGGTGAGAGAGTAGTCTTGACGCCGCACAACGGGTGATTAAGGCTCTCTTCAGGCCCGAGCCCTACCCCAAACTGACAGGCTCAATCACCACATCACTGGCCGGACAAGCCACACACGGCAAGATCAGCCCCTCTTCCCTCTCATCCAGACTCAACCCCGGCCATTCGATCCGATAGCGGATCGACCCCGCATGCAGCCGGCTGGCGCAGGCGCGGCAGGTGCCGTTGCGGCAAGAGTTGGGCAGCGTCACGCCTTCGAGCAAGGCAGCTTCCAGCAGGCTCAGCGCCGCCGGCGCGGCGAAGCGGGTATTGCCTGGCAGCACGCTTGCGGTGAATTCCGCGCGGTCGTCGGGCGCCACCGGCTCGCGTTCAGCCATGGTCCTCATCCTCCGCTTCCGGGAATTGGGCGCGTCCGTGGGTCGCGTCGCGCAGGGCGTCGCGCGCGGCGTCGAGCTGGGTTGCGGGCATGCGCAGGACCAGCGTGGCCAGCGCGCCATAGGCGGTGTCGGCCAGCGTGCATCCCGGCTGCGCGTCGTAGTCGAGCCAGCGGCGCACGCGCGGCTCGTCGGCATAGTCGACTGATACCGTCAGGGTGCCGTAGGCGATGCGTTCCACGCGCTCGGCCGTTTTCAGCGCGGCCGCGATGGCATCGGTGTAAGCGCGCACCAACCCGCCCGCCCCCAGTTTGACGCCACCGTAATAGCGCACCACCGCCGCCAGCACGCCGTCCAGGTCATGGTGGCGCAGCACTTCCAGGATGGGCCGGCCGGCGGTGCCGGAGGGCTCGCCATCGTCGGACATGCCCGAGGCGCCGCCAGCCAGCAAGGCCCAGCACACGTGGGTGGCGGTGGGGTGCTCGGCGCGCAGCGCCTGCAGCGCCGCCATGGCGGCGTCACGGTCGGCAACGGGCAGCGCCAGCGCCAGGAAGCGGCTCTTGCGGATTTCGATTTCGGCCTGGACGGGGGTGGCTAGCGTGTAAGTGGGCAAGCGGAAGG
This sequence comes from Cupriavidus sp. SK-4, assembly GCF_000611125.1. Lineage (NCBI taxonomy): Bacteria > Pseudomonadati > Pseudomonadota > Betaproteobacteria > Burkholderiales > Burkholderiaceae > Cupriavidus > Cupriavidus sp. SK-4. The sequence continues at coordinate 46,057 of NZ_JFJW01000172.1, read as the reverse complement.
GCGGAAGGAGGCAGAAACGGAGAGCTGCCGGCATTCAACGGATCCGCGCCTGTGGAGCCGCGGATGCAAAGGGCGAGTGTACCGCAGCGGCATCCGGGACCAGGCCGAAAGCACCGCTCTTGTGTCGTATCGTCAACTTGCTGTCACAAACGGCGCCTACGATCCGATCCGGCCATGCGCAATGCCGCCGGCCGCCCGCCTGTGCCAACAGGTGCCCCCCGCCCCCCCCCCCCGCCCCCCCGCCTGTGCCAACAGGTGCCCGGTCCCGCTCGCGGGACCGGCGCAAATACGCAGTGAACAACATATCCCTTCCTCTTCCCCGGATCGACAACATGCTTGAACAACCCAATGCTGGGCGCCGCAAGGCCCTGAAGCTCCTGGCCGGCGCGCCGATGCTGCCGCTTGGCCTTGCCTCCACCAGCCTGCTGGCAGGTTGCGGCGGTGGCGACGACGCTGTCGCTGCGCCGCTTCCGCCGACCCAGGCCGCCACGTTCACCACTGCCGAATTCGTTGGCATGAGCGCGCCGACGCTGGCCACGCCCGACGCCATGGCGACCACCACGGTGGGCTCCAGCCTCAAGGTGTCGTTCAGCGACGGCACCAGCCAGACCTACAAGCTGGCCTACCAGCCGTTCTTCATCACCGGCGACACCCTGCCCGACGGCAAGGGCGGCACCATCCTGGCCGGCGGCTACTACGACATCAACAACAAGCCGATCATGGACACCTCCGTGGCCGGCAAGGAACGCCAGTTCTTCTCCGACGCGCCGGACGGCAGCTCGCTGCTGACCCTGGCCAACCCGACCGTGCCCGGCGTCAAGGGCAAGACGGTGTTTGCGGTGGTGCAGTTCGAGTACACCACGCGCAACCAGGGCAATGCCAGCATGTACGGCCTGCTGCCGTCGCCGATCGCGGTGGTGACGCTGGACCAGGACCCGGCCACCGGCAAGCTGACCCCGGTCAAGTACCACAATGTCGATACCTCGGGCGTCAACGGCCTGTGGATCACCTGCGGCGCCAGCCTGTCGCCGTGGAACACCCACCTGTCGAGCGAAGAGTACGAGACCGACCTGCTGAACGCCAGCGCGGTCACGCAGCTGCAGGGCTACAGCCAGAACCTGTACGGCGACCCGGCGCGCGCCAACGCCTACAACTACGGCCACCTGCCGGAAGTCACGGTCAACCCGGACGGCACCGGCACCATCAAGAAGCACTACTGCCTGGGCCGCATCTCGCATGAGCTGGTGCAGGTCATGCCCGATGAGCGCACCGTGCTGATGGGCGACGATGCCACCAACGGCGGCCTGTTCCTGTTTATCGCCGACCGAGCGCGCGACCTGTCGTCCGGCACGCTGTACGTGGCCAAGTGGCACCAGACCTCGGGCGTGGGCCCGGGCAGCGCCACGCTGTCGTGGATCAGGCTGGGCAGTGCCACCAGTGCCGAAATCCGCGCGCTGGTCGACGGCGGCATCAGGCTGGCCGACATCATGGATGTCAAGACCACCGATCCGGCTGACGTCAGCTACACCCGCGTCATCTACAACGGCAAGCCGAACTGGGTGAAGCTGATGCCGGGCATGGAAAAGGCCGCGGCGTTCCTGGAAACGCACCGCTACGCCGCCCTGGTCGGCGGCAGCCTGGGCTTCACCAAGATGGAAGGCACCACGGTCAACATCAAGGACAAGAAGGCCTACTCGGCAATGTCGCGCATCGAGTCGAGCATGCTCACGGGCAATGCCGCCAACGCCGGTGACATCCAGGTGGAAGGCCCGTACTCCGGCGCCGTCTATGAGCTGAACCTGAAGGGCGGCCAGGCCGACAAGACCGGCACGGCCATCAACAGCGAATGGGTGCCGGTCGACATGGCGGCGGTGCCGGCGCTGGTCAGCGAAGACCTGGGCGGCGGCAAGATGAAGCAGCAGGATGCGCTGGGCAACTTTGCCAACCCCGACAAGGTCGCCACGCCCGACAACCTGAAGTTCTCGGAAAAGCTGCGCACGCTGTTTGTCGGCGAGGACAGCAACACCCACGTCAACAACTTCCTGTGGGCGTACAACGTCGATACCAAGGTGCTCAGCCGCGTGCTGTCGTGCCCGGTCGGCGCCGAATCCACCGGCCTGCATGCGGTGGACGAGATCAACGGCTGGACCTATGTGATGAGCAACTTCCAGCACGTTGGCGACTGGGAGTCGCCGCTGCACGACAAGGTCCGGCCGACGCTTGAAGCGAAGGTGATGGCCAACTACAAGGACCGCTTCGGTGCCGCCGTGGGTTACCTGACGGGCGACCCGACCGGCGTCAGGCTGGCCAAGGCCTGACGCGTCGCGCAGTGCAGGATGAGGGCGGCGGGCTTCGGCCCGCCGTTTTTTGTTGGGGCACGATCGTCTAACATGGCAACTCCGGCTCATGCCCAGCCTCCAACCCGTCATGCCTGACCAGCTTCCGCACATCCACTCCGCGCGCCTCAGCCTGCTGCCCTTTCGTGGCGACGACGCAGCCGAGGCTTTTGCCTGCATCACCCCGACGCTTGCCCGATTCATGGACTGGGAGCCATCGCCCTCGCCGGCGGCTTTCGAAGCCGTGTGGCAAGGCTGGCTGGCAGGCATGGCGCGAGGCTCGGATTTCGTGCTCACCATCCGGCGTGCCGACGACGGGCTGTTCCTGGGGCTGGTGGGATTGCACCATGCCGACACGCCCGCGCCGGAACTCGGCATCTGGATCCGCGAGGACTGCCACGGCCATGCCTTCGGCCTGGAAGCGGTCACTGCGCTGGCGCAATGGGCGCAGGACAACCTGTCGCCGGCGCACCTGGTCTATCCCGTGGCCGAACCGAACTGGCCCAGCCGCCGGATCGCAGAGTCGCTTGGCGGCACGGTCGTGGGCCAGGCCACGACGCGCAAGTTTGAGCGCTTGATCTACCGGATTCCGGGGCGCCGTTGACGCACTGCGGCAGCGCGCCCCCCGGCGCGCCGATTCTGCTACGCTAGGCGCTTTCCCCCGCTGAGCATGCCATCATGACCGGCTCGACCCAAGACCCCGATGCACGCCGCATGGCGCCCGCCACCGAGCGCAACCGCGAGCCGATCCTTGCGGTATTGCGCAAAGTGCTGCCCGCCAGCGGCACGGTACTGGAAATTGCCAGCGGCACCGGCCAGCATGCCGTGCACTTCGCGGCAGCGTTGCCGGGACTGACCTGGCAGCCAAGCGATCCGGAAGCCGCCGCGCGCGCGTCGATCGCCGCGTGGACCGCGCATGCGGGCCTGGCCAATGTGCGCGCGCCGCTGGCGCTGGATGTCTGCCGCCAGCCGTGGGGCATCGACGCCGCGGATGCGGTGGTCTGCATCAACATGATCCATATCGCCCCGTGGGCCGCGGCCGAGGCGCTCTTCGCAGGCGCCGGCAAGCTGCTGGGCCCGGGCGGCGTGCTGTTCCTGTACGGCCCCTATCGCCGCGGCGGCGCGCATACGGCGCCCAGCAACGCCGCCTTCGACGCGCAACTGCGCGCCACCGATGCCGACTGGGGCGTGCGCGACATGGAAGCCGTGATCGCGTTGGGCGAGGCGCAGGGCATGCGCTGCGACGAGCCGGTGCCAATGCCCGCCAACAACTTCAGCCTAACGTTCCATGTCAACGGAATCAAATAGTTAGCGTATTGTTGGGGCACTTTGGGGCACCTGCGACGATCTTCCCCGGATTCAGCGGCGCTCACTCGTTCCCGTCAGCAGCAACGCCGTGCGCCGCACCCGCAGCCGTATGTGTGCGGCGCAAGCGCCATCAGAACGCCTTGCTGATTTCCAGCCCGCCATAGAATGCGCGCGGCTGCCCACCGGTCTTCTTGACACCACCGTAGAAGCCAAGCTTCACGGTCTGGCCGAGCGAGATGCCGGTCAGCACCAGACCGCCCTGCGTGGAGTGGTAAAACGGGTCGCCGTGCTTGATGATCTCCGCGCCGGCCCACGCATCGCCGAAAATCTTGTAGAGAATCCGGCCGCGCGCCCAATACGCCTTGGGCCCGATGTTGTAGCTCGCGATCCCGTTGACGGCCCAGTGTTTCGCGAACTCCTGCTGGCCGAGGACTGTCAATGCCAGGCCCCATTCGCCGCCGTCGACACGGTTATCGGCGCCTTCTGGCGACACGCGATTGTAGCGATAGCGCGCACCGGCCGTGGCTTCAACCCAGCCGGTCTCCCAGCCTTTCTGTACGCCAAGCGCCGCCTCGGCCGACTGTCCGTTCACTGACACCGTCGTGCCGTTCGAGCCGTACTTGTAGTGGTAGTCGCTGACGACGAGCTTCTGGGTGAGGAAGGACACCGGCAGCCAATTGCCGGTGACACCAGCGTATTCGCTACGCTCACCTCCACCGGCGAAGCTTGCCCCGCCGAACAACGTGCCCGCCATAGCCGGCAACGGGACCATGGCCGCGCCACAGAGGGTTACGATGGCGAGAGCACGGTCGGCCCGAATATTCTTGCGCGTGTCCTGCGTCATTCGGCTTTTTTCTTTCATACCGTCGTCGCGTGCGGCGTAATGTTGTAAAGGTGGAAATCGCCGGTTGGCGTCGCTAGCCTGCCCGTGGGCGTCAGCCTGACCGTATGTTCCGTGGCCATGCCTTTCGTGGTACGACGCAACGTGGCACCAGCGTCCAGATCGAGTTCGATGCTGCTGAACAGCAGCGGCGCCGCGCCCTCGATCGTGGCAATGACCACCGGCAACACACCGGCGCGCAGCGGCTGCATCAGCAGTCCCGGCGCCCAGTTCTGCGTCAGCAGTGGCGCGCCCCCGTCGCGGCTCAGCAATTCAGCCAGGCGAGTAAGTGGCGGAGTCTCGGTTTCGGAAAGGTTGCCCATTTCGAGCTGCAGCCGACTACCGTACAGGAACGTCTCGAGTGCGCCGGTGTTGCCCTGCGCATCCCAGTTAAAGCGCAGTCCCACTGTGGCCTCCCCGGCGACGCCCGCCGCGGCCTTTTCCGCCCACGCCGCAGCTCGGTTGACGAAGGTCGCCACGGCCGCATCGCATACGATTAGATTGGGCAGGTGGATGGTTATGTTTACCGTGTCGCCGCGGGATAACGTTGGAATTGGCTCCCCGATGTAAAGCGCGCCGTTGGGGGAAAGGTCCGATGTCAAGCCAAGGTATGACTTGCCATCAAGGGTCAGCGTGATCGGCAGCCGCAGCGGGAAGCGGTACTCGGTGCGGCGGTTGCTTGCATGGCGGTGAGCGTAGACGGTCACCATCGCTGCCGTGAGAAGGGTCACGCAGGTCCATATGAGCGTGACGACGCCTGCACCGACCGGAATGCTCCCTGTATGCATCCGGTACAGGCCTATCGGCACGCTGATTGCCGTAATCCCCGCCAGCACCAGCACCGGCGACATCCAGAGCCACATCCTGCCAGTATCGGAAAGCTGCTTGTCGGTCACGGCAAACGGGATGTTGCGACGAAACAGTCCAACGCTCGTTGACATGAAGGCAAAGAATCGAGTCATGGCGTACTGCTCGCTGAGAAGCAGCGAGTTGTAGCCGCGTCCCAGCTCAAGGTGAACCAACATCGACAGCAGGTAGTACAGGCAGAACAGCAGCAGGAAGGTGTTGAGCGATGAGACTATGGGTAGGTCGCCCGAGAGAAATACTGCCGGCGGTGTCAGAAAGAAAACAAGCTTCTGCCAACCTTCGAAGAAGAAAAGTGCCGACGCGAAATAATTGAGTCGCTGGCCCAGCGTCAGGCCCCGGCTGAAAAGAATTCTCTCGCGCCGGAATACCTGCATCGATCCCATTCCCCAACGCATGCGCTGCTTCAGGTAGGTGTCAATGCTGTGCGGCGCCAGGCCAAAGGCAAGTGATTCGGCGTAGTACACAGACTTGAATCCCAGCTTGTGCAGCTTGACTGCCGTATGGACATCCTCCGTAACGGTCTCGGTGGCGAAGCCGCCGATTCTCTCCACCGCGGAACGTCGGATAACCGCACAACTGCCGCAGAAAAAGGCCGCATTCAGTGCGTCCTTGCCGCGCTGTATGACTTTGAAGAAGAGCGCCTGCTCATCCCAGACCCGCTTCTTTCCGACGCGGTGGTTGAACGAGTCGATATTGAAGAAGTCTTGCGGTGTCTGCACGAACGCAACGTCTGCATCGAGGAAGAATCCCAGTGTCTTCACCAGGAAATCCTTGCGAGGAGCATGGTCGGCGTCGAAGATCGCAATGAAGTCGCCTTCGCAGAACTGCAGCGCGTGGTTCAGGTTGCCGGCCTTGGCGTGGGAGTTGTTATCGCGGGCGAGGTAGCGGCAGCCCAGATCCTCGGCCAGCTTGCGCATGTCTGGCCGCCGGCCGTCATCCAGTAGCCAGGTAACATGCGGGTACTCCATCCGCGTGGCCGCCAGCAGCGTACGGCGCAGCAGGTCCACGGACTCGTTATAAGTGGGCACGAACACATCGACCTTCAGTCCCGCTGGCGGCGGTACTACCTCCCGCACGCTGAGCCGAAAGGTCATCAGCACGAACAGAAGACCGCTCAGATAACCGTAGACTTCAGCGGCATACAGCGGCAGAGACAGCCACGGCGCGTCCATGTTGACGGTTCCTACGCGCCAGGCGAGATATGCGAATCCGCAAGACACATAGACGGCCACTAGCCAGGCGATATAGCGTTTGGGCTGCTCAGTCTTCATGTTGGCTTCCAATGGGCGCCGTGCCCGTCGAGCTACAAGCGGAGACCTATGTCGGCATAGTCATGCGACTAGTCCGCATGGTGCCATAGGAGGGAGCTCTTTGACGACCCGATGTCGCATCGGGCGGTTGTTGTTTATTTCTGATATGAAGACCATTTAAGGCAGGGGCGAGGGATTTCGGTCACTGGCCAGCATTCCGCCTGCACGGCGCTTTGCTCTAGAATCGTCCCGTCATTCGATCCTGCGATGCCAGCGCCGTACAGGCCTGGGGCATCGCGCCCGCCACGGAGAACACCATGAAGGTCCAGAACATCCTGCAGACGATCGGCAATACCCCGCATATCCGCATCAACCGCCTGTTCGGCAACGGCCACGAGGTCTGGGTCAAGTCAGAGCGCAGCAACCCCGGCGCCTCGATCAAGGACCGCATCGCGCTGTCGATGGTAGAAGACGCCGAACGCCGCGGCGTGCTCAAGCCGGGCGGCACCATCATCGAGCCGACCTCGGGCAATACCGGCATCGGCCTGGCCATGGTGGCCGCGGTCAAGGGCTACAAGCTGGTGCTGGTGATGCCCGACAGCATGTCGGTGGAACGCCGCCGCCTGATGCTGGCTTATGGCGCCACCTTTGACCTGACCCCGCGCGAGAAGGGCATGAAGGGCTCGATCGCGCGCGCCGAGGAACTGGTCGCAGCCACGCCGGACGCATGGATGCCGCAGCAGTTCGAGAACCCGGCCAATGTCGACGTGCACGCGCGCACCACCGCGCAGGAAATCCTGAATGACTTCCCCGAGGGGCTGGATGTGCTGATCACCGGTGTCGGCACCGGCGGCCACCTGACGGGCTGCGCCCGCGTGCTCAAGGACAAGTGGCCGCAGCTCAAGGTCTTTGGCGTCGAGCCGGTGGCTTCGCCGGTGATCTCCGGCGGCGCACCGGCGCCGCACCCGATCCAGGGCATCGGCGCGGGCTTTATCCCGAAGAACCTCGATACCTCGTTGCTCGACGGCGTGATCCAGGTCGATGCCGAGCCCGCGCGCGAGATGGCACGCCGCTGCGCGCGCGAGGAAGGCATCCTGGTAGGCATTTCGTCCGGCGCCACGCTGGCCGCGATCGCGCAGAAGCTGCCCGAGCTGCCGGCCAACGCGCGCGTGCTGGGCTTCAACTACGACACCGGCGAGCGCTACCTGACCGTCGAGGGGTTCCTGCCCGCCTAAGCAGACGCAGGCGCCCGGCCTTTGCAGCTCGGGCGCTCAGAACGCTTCATTGATCTGGAAGTAGACCCCGCGCGTGCGCCGCCCGAAGCCGGCATCGAGCCGCACATTGACGCGCGGCTTGAACTCGAAGCGGTAGCCGATGCCTAGCACTTTGTATGTCGGTCTGGACGGCGTGCGCGCAATCGCTGATCCCGAAGATGGCCGGTGAGGACATCAAGACAGGAGCTGCGCGGTGCACCGATTTACGGATGCCACGGCAGCAGATCGTGCATGGATTCGGGCAGAAGGGCGCGGGTCGTATGCAAACCTACCGTGCGCGTCGGGAAAGGCGAAAAATCGCCGATTTGCTGGGGGACGGAGCTTTCAGCCAGCGCGTCCTGAACGCAGCTGCGGAGCTCAGGATCCGACTCCAATCGTTTTGCTACCGCACTTAGCACACAGATAACGCTGTTGATGCGAGCTACCTGATTCAAAAGTCTCAACTCCATTGCCTTCAAGCGGTCTTCGATTTCGTCCTGTTCGAAGTTCATGGTTCGTTCTTGTCTTGAGGATTAAGAGATAGGCGTAAGCGTCCGTCTCTTCATATCAGTTCATCCGATATTGTCTCTGTGCGCCCCGTCACAGCCAGTGTTCATTTTTAGCCGAATCGGTACCCACGGTACCAATGCAGGGAGCCGATCCGTGCCATGCCTGGCGGGTGGCACGCCATGGCGGATGCGGGCACCATCGCGGTCCAGGCGCAGACGGAGTTGGCCAACGGCGAGAAGCGGGAGAGCTTTGCCATCGACGTGATCGATGCCGACAATGACAGCATGAAGGATTTCGCCGTGATGTCAGGTGAACAGAAGGTGTGGATCAACGAGTGTCTGACGCGTGGAATCGCCCTTTACCGAGCGCAGGATGCGCAGCAGCCGTTCATGACACTTTTCACCGACGAAGCGGATGGTCCGATCGATCCGGAGCGCGAGCGCCGCCTTCATGAAGATGAAGCGTGAAGTGCTGCGACTCGGCGGCCACGAACGAGAGTTCTTCATCTCGGAAACGCTGGATCTTGTCGACGAAGCTGGCGAAGTGATTGACGTCGTTGCCCTCGCGGCACAGTGACACCGCAATAGACTATTAGCCTTGCCCGCATCCCCGAAGGTGGAACGGGCTTCTGCATTTCCGACAATGGCTTCGAACGACCGTTCCTCAGTGAGAGGCGTGAGCGGCTTGTGGCCGGTCTGGTCGAGGACGCGCTAAATGCGGCGTGCCCGACCGTCCAGACGCGGCTGAAGCTTGACTATGGGAACCTCGCTGCCGATCTTCTGCTCTGGCGCGCTGAAATTCGCGTTTCAAGAAATGCCAACCGGCAGATCAACTGACCCACGCGAAATAGACCTCTGGATCTCAACAAGGTCGTCAGGGAACAGTATGCGGGCTGCATCGGTGGCAGCGGCAGCAGTTCTATACTGACGATGAAAGGCTATTGTGTATTTACCCGTGCAGCGCTCGAAGACCCATCCATTATCTTTTCGAAACACCATCGTTGTTGCTCTACGACCCTTGCATTCCATCATCTATTCTCGGCACCGATCTTGTAAGTATTTGTAATTGTAGGATGGCGCACGCAAGTTCGCGTCCCGCATTTGGGGGATAAGATTTTTAAAATATGAAGTCAATCACATATGATGATATATGCTTGTATATATTGTGCGATTTGCAGGATTTCGCGCTGGCGTTTATTTCTTTGGGGTGGTAGGCGCAATAAGGCGGTGGGCCGCCGACGGCTCGGTACTTTGAGGCAATTTTCTCGCTCGCCGTGGATAGAATTTTCCCGGCGCAGGACATACGAGGGCGGGCCGAAGTGATGGCCCGGCGCCACGACGTGCCGCGACCCGGCGATGCAACTGGAGGGACGATACCCACCAGGCACCACTGTCAACTTGCGAAAACGGATCGGATTTGCGTGGATGCGTCCATTCCCATCCGATCATCGGAAGAAGCCATCACGACATAGTCTGGGGGGCAGAGCGACCGAATGAGCAGTGTTGCCTAACTCCGGGGGAGTGGGGTGTTTTGGTGACTGGCGATGGTGTCCGACAGAGTAGCTGCGGTAGGAGCATAGAACGTATTCATGATCAACGTAAAGATCAATTGTCAGGCTGAATAAGATAGGAAAGTGACCCCCAAGTCCACAGTCGCTGTCGACCAGATGATTGGATCATCCGAGTTCCGATAGAGCCAAATATAAAAACCAGAACCGAAATAGAAGTGGGTGAGCGAAATGACCCCGAGAATCCCCGTTTCGGCAAGTGTCGAGGGGTTAATTATGCGCATTGAGGTGGACGATTGCTAAGGGCACGAGGCCTTTCTCAGCAAGATCACGTAGGCTCGTTTCAAGCCGTAAGCGGCTGCGACGCATAGGGGAAGGCCCTTGATTTGCATCCGGGTACTTCGTGAAGGGTTGCAATTCGTGGATTGCGAAGCGTCCGGAACAGGTTTGCGGCTGTGCCAGCAGCAATGAGCATGCGCTAATTGGAGCCGTGGTTTGTCATCAGCGCGTGTAGGGGGATATCCAGTTCCCTCGCAAGCCGGCGCAGCAGGTCCGGGGCGGGTCGGCGCCTGCCGGTCTCGATCATCGAAATATAGGCCCGCGAGACGCCAATGCGCATAGCCAGTTGCCGAATCGGCACGCCCCGAAACCGGCGCCATGCACGCAGTTCCGAACTGCCGGCCGAAATCGCGGCTTGGACGAGGAGCGGTGGGGAAAATGAGGCGGCATGACCCGCCACCTTTGATTCTTCGTCAAGTTGCCGCTTGACATAGCCCTGAATGTCTTCCCACGTTCCTTCCGGGACGAGAGCGAATCGCCGGCCGTCGTGCTCGATGAAATCTACGTCGTGCATGTTGTTGTATCGCCCTTAGATGGGGCAACCTCGCTGTGAAATAGCGGTCAATGCAAGGCTAATGTTCGAGTCCAGACTGTGTTGTGACCGGTGTCACAGCTACGGTGCAAGCCAATCTTTTTGAGGGATAGGCGAAACTCTGGGGCTCGCTGAGCCTGACGAGATAGGTTTGCACGGCAGCGAAAAGAAGCCGCTCACGCATACATTGGCAACCGTCAGTGAAAAAAAGCCAGGTGCGCCGGCGGCGCCCTGGCGGTAACGGAAAGTTGGCGGGGTCATCGCCAACGAAATCCACTATATGTGCTCGCGCCTGACGGTGTGGTGATCGGCATCACAATGCGCCACGGTAGCCGGTATGTGGGCGGGGGCGTCGGTCCACTGCTTTTGCGCTGCGTCATGGCGCGCAGTAGCGCCGGGAGCGGCGGTCTGGGCGCCGCGGTTGAACTCGCGCACGAGGAATGACGGGCGCTGCTTCTGGGCGTCGTAGACGCGTGCGAGGTAGACGGCGAGCACGCCCACGGCGAGCAATAACAGGCTGCTGAAGGCCGCCTGGGCGACGATGACTGTGGTAAAGCCGTCAAGCGCATGGCCCGACAGGTATCGCGTTACCGTCTGGGCGATCAACAGCAGGCTCAGCATGACTCCGACGAAACCGCCAACCGCCACAGCCTGTAGCGGAAACGAAGAAAAGGCCACCAGATTGCGCAACGAGTATCGTATCAGGCCGAACACCGACCAGGATGAACGCCCCGCCTGACGAGGTGCGACATCGAACGGAATGTCTACCTGTCGGAAGCCGACCCACGCGACCAGCCCGCGGAAAAAGCGGTCGCGTTCCGGGCAGCGCAGCAGTGCGTCGGCCACCTGACGATCCAGGAGCTTGTAGTCGCTGGCGCCCTCGAAGGCGAGCCCGGTTGCACGCTCGAACAGTTGATAGAACAGGCGCGAGGCTGCAGAGTAAGCGCGGCTTTCCTTGCCGCGACGTCGCTTTCGAGCATTGACGACATCCGCGCCCGCGCGCCAGGCACGCACCATTTGGGGAATCAGGGCGGGCGGATGCTGGAGATCTGCGTCGATGAACAGGAGGCCGGTGCCGCGCGCGTGGGCTAGTCCTGCTTCCAGGGCGGCTTCCTTGCCGAAGTTTCGCGAGAAGTGTATGGCACGCACGTACCCATGCCGCCGCGCCAGCTCGTCCGCGACGGTTGCCGTCTGGTCGCTCGAGCCGTCGTTCACGATCAGGATCTCGAAGCGGGCGACGATCTGGGCGATCTCATTGACGATGCACTGGAGCGCAGCCGGCAAGCTGGCCGCCTCGTTGAAGGCCGGGATGATGACGGAAAGCTCCGTCTGTTCGCTGACTTGCATCGGATTTACCTGTTTCTCGCACTGCAGAAGTGCAGACCATGCCGGGCCAGGCAGGCAGATTGCCATCCGCGCCGTGCAATATAGTCCGCGTCATATGGAGGGCCCAGTACCACGAGGACGCCTGGTTCAAGCGTCTGCTGCGAAAGCGCTGCCGCGGCGCGCCCGCAATCCATGTCCTGGCGTGCGCCGGAGAGACTGTTGATGGCAAGCCCGCCGCGGGCGGCTAGCAACTGCATCGCGAATCCGCCATCCAACGCGGCGCGATCGTCGGTGCAGCCTATTGGCGGTTGGGTCACGAGCTTGGCGTGGCTCGCTACCAGCGCGCCCACCAGTGCATCTGAGGACACCCGGTCCATTGGCTTCTCCGCGACCGCGACGGTCCGCAGCGCGGCGGTATCGAGCCACTGCAACGCAGCGACGGCCACCATCAGCAACGCCGCTGTGCGGGGGCGATAGCAGCGCGACAGGCCATACAGCACAAAGGCCGCAATCGCATAGCCCACCGGCCAAAAGAAGCGGCCTGATGCGCGGAAAGTGGCAGTTACACCATGCAGGGCCGTAGGCCAGTCATAGCGCAAGAGCCGATATTCGCCGACATAGACGCTGGTGGACAAGGCGTAAAGCGTCAGACCGGCGAGCAGGATGAGCAATGGCCATTGCCGTCTGATCGCGTCACGCAGTGGCGCCGCACTCCCTGTGCAGGCGGCAACTGCGATCAGTGCAAGGCCAACCATCAGGCCGAGGCCCAGGTAGTTGAATCCCTCCATCTGGCCGGGTGTGCCACGCGCGAAGTGCCCGCCACCCGGCAGCAAGCCGCCCTTTCCCATCGCGCCGAAAGGTGCGAGCAGGTTCATCGAATACACGTCGAAGCCTTCGCTGCCACGTACCAGCCCATTGCCAAGATAGCCGCCGGCGGCCATCGCCAGCCACAGCCCCCCCAACGTCATGGCTGTGGCGGCTATCACGCTGCGGCGAGCGCCGGCCTCCTGCGCGTGGACACAGCGCACCGCGCTTAGCACGAAGAACGGAAGGCTCATGGCCAGCAGGTAGGGATGGATCCCAAGGGCCAGCACCAGAACCGCTAGCCATGGCCAGTCCAGCGGCGCTCGCACCATGGAGCGCGCTGGGCGCAAGGCCAGCGCCAGGGCCAGCATGAGGACGAACTGCCCGCACAAGGCAAGGTGCCACACCCAATAGCGGAACAGGAATGCCGGCATGACCATAGCGATCGCCGTGCCGGCGGCGACGTGGACCGCGTGCCGCAAGCCCAGCCGGTCCAGCAGCAACGTCATCGCGCCGGCTTGCCCCAGCATGCACAGCCACAGCCAGGCCGGCGCAAGCTCGGGCGCCGAGCCACCGGCCCCATGCCAAAGCTTGCCGGCCAGCACAAAGAGCGGAATGCTGTCGGTAAAGATCACGCTGCGCAAGCCGTCGATGCCGGGTACGCGCATGGCAAACAGTGGCAGCCGCCAGCCATCGCGGTAGTAGTACCAGGCGCCGGCTTGCGCCTGCGCCTGATCCCCTTGAGGAAACTGCAAGGCGGGATCCAGGCCGAACATGACGGCGGGCGACAGGATGGCGGGTGCCAGGACAACCGCCAGCAAGAGCGCTAGGGAAAGACGATGGACGAGAGCCAGCTCCCCGGACAGCCCGTGGACGGCGGCGCGGTAGAAGGTGGCCTTCATGGCGTACCGGTATGGCCCGGCCGGCCAACGAAAAGCCAGCGCAGGACCACGAAGTTAAACGCTGCCATCACCGCTTCGGCGGCCAACTTGGCGATGAGTAGCCGCTCTCCGCTGAGCCACAACATGAGGGAAAGCACGACGGGTGAAAGCAGTACGCCGACCAACATCAATGCGCCATACCCGCCGCCCCGGGAAAGCAAGCCGCGTCGGCGCTTGCCGGCGTGCCGGAAGGCATAGCGCTGATGCGCGAAGAAGCCGATCAGCGCCCCAACGCCGCGGCTCACCGCCTGGGCTGCCGCCGGGGCCACGCTGGCGTATGTCAGCGACAGAAACAGCACGAGGTCGGCCAGGAACAGCGCGCCGCCGGTCAGCAGGTACGGGCCGAGCATTGCGAAGCTGGATCTCGTCCGCGCAGCTTCGCTACGTCGCTTTTGCCTCACGAGCATGCCGGGGCGGCGCCAAGATGTTCGCGTAACACGACCACTGGCGGGGCCGCCCCTTGCAGGAACCGCGAGCGCGCAGCCGCCTGAAGGCGGGCCAGGGCGTCATCGAGGCCCGCCGGTCGTCCACCGATGGAGCGGCGCGCATGCGAGCCGGCTTCGGCGGAAGCTGTGCACGGAATGCGGTATCCGTCCACTACGATGTCGAACTGAATGGCGTGCCTCATGGCCTTGCTGCCTGTATTGCGCATTGTCGAGACGGCAAGCGTAATGAGCCGCGGTATTCCATTCTGTGACACATATCACAATCCTTCGACGGCCGCTCCGTGCGCCGGCGAGCCGACCAGTTCACGATAGACGTCGAGCGTTTCGCGTGCACAACGCTGCCAGCTGAAATACTGCGCACGGCGAAGCGCGCGCTCGCCAATGGCTGCGCGCCATGGGGCGTCCTCGCATGCACGCAGCATGGCGTCACTGAAACCGTCGATGTCGTCTGGATCCAGCAGGATGCCGCCATCCGCGACAACCTCGGGAATCGCCGAGCGATTCGAGCAGATCGCGGGTACCCCGCACGCCATTGACTCGAGCGGCGGTAAGCCGAAGCCCTCATAGATCGACGGGTAGACCATTGCGCAGGCGCCGGCAACCAGGAATGGCAGGTCCGCGTCCGGCACATAGCCGAGCACCCGCACCTCGCCACGTGCCACTGCCTGAGCCATTTCGCGCTCGAGCTCGCTGGTCAGCCAGCCCTTGATGCCGGCGAGCACCAGTGGAACCTGTCGGCGTAGCGCGACGGGCAACTGTTGGTGCGCGCGAAGTGCCGTCGATAGTCGTTTGCGTGGCTCGATGGTGCCGAGGGCCAGCAGGTAGCGGTTGGCCAGCAGCCCATGGCGTGCCAGGACCGCGCGCAGCGCCTCAGGGGAGCGTGGAAGGAACGCCGGCGAGACACCGTTGTGCACCACGCGAATCTTGCCGGGGTCCACCTCGCAAAGGTCGAGGAGTTCGGTCCGGACGAAGTCCGACACGACGATGACACGATCCGCATGCCTAAGCGCGCGGGGAAAGTGCCGGCGCAGCAGGCTTACCCGCGCAGCGGGATGTGTCTCTGGGTAACGCAGCCACGACACGTCATGCGCCGTGAGCACCGTCGGCAACCCAACGTCGCCGAACGGCAGGAAATTGGTCTCGTGATACAGCGCCGCGTCATGCGGCAGGCCGATGCGAAAACGCCGAGCCCGCATGGTACGAGAGGCTACGCGCGCGAGCCAGGATCCTGAAAGCAGGTGGCGCGCTGTCGTACGCCAAACGGACAGCGGAACGGCGCCTGGCGGCGCATTGGTCGGGCCGGCGCCAGGTGCATCTGCCGTTACGACCTCGGCCCAGTGCGCACCGAGGAAGCAGTGCGGTGCCGCGCCCAGGGCGGCAAGCTCCTGCGCGAGGTGGCGCGTGTACTGCCCGATCCCCGTCAACGGGGCTGACAGCGAGACCGCGCCAAGCGCGACCCGCAGCGGCGCAGCCGGAATGGGTCGGTAGCGTTCTGGCATGGACGGCAACGATAACGAGGCAGAGGCCGGCATTCTGTGACCGGCATCACACTTTGACTTTGCACGCCACGAGAGACTCTGGCGCTAGCGCCCCGCCCGATCTGGAGGCGGGCCCACGGCGGCAGTTGCCGCGCACTGCACTCCATGAACATTCTCCACGTATTCAAGGTGTACTACCCGGATTCCTACGGTGGCATCGAGCAGGTCATCCGGCAACTAGCCCGCAAGCAGTCCGACGGGCTTACGCATGAAGTGTTCACGTTAAGCCCGCACGGGTCTGGCGGTCAAAGGGAGCTCGCCATCGATGGCGTACCGGTGACGCGCGCGCGAACGCACCTGTCCGCCGCGTCCACACCAATGTCGTTTAGTGCGCTGCGGACATTCCGGCGGGCCGTGACGCGTGCCGACGTAGTGCAGTACCACTTTCCGTGGCCCTTCGGCGATCTATTGCACTTTGCCGCAGGCGTTCGTGCGCCTTCGATCGTCACCTACCATTCAGACATCGTTCGCCAGCGCTTTCTGGTGCCCCTGTACGCCCCGCTGATGCACCGCTTCCTCGGAAGCATGCAGGCCATTGTCGCGACGTCGTCCAACTACTTGGAGACCAGCGATGTGTTGCGGCGCCATCGGTCCCGTGTGCAAACTATCCCGATCGGCCTTGATGCGTCAGAGTGCGTCGCCGATTCAAGGCTTGTGGCCAAGTGGCGCGCTCGCGTCGGCGAGGGTTTCTTCCTCTTTGTCGGCGTGATCCGCTACTACAAGGGACTGCATATCCTGATGCAGGCTTGCCGTGGCGCGGGATTTCGCGTGGTGATCGTCGGTACGGGGCCGCAGGAGGAGGCACTGAAGCGACAGGCCGCGGCGCTCAACCTGGACAACGTGACGTTCCTGGGCGCGCTGCCCGATGCTGACAAACACGCATTGCTGTCCCTGTGCCGCGGCGTGGTATTTCCCTCGCACCTGAGAGCCGAAGCGTTCGGCGTCACGCTGCTGGAAGGGGCAATGTTTGGAAAGCCGCTGGTTTCCTCAGAGATCGGTACCGGCAGCAGCTACGTCAATGTGCATGGGCACACGGGCCTTGTTGTGCCGCCCAGCGACCCGCAGGCGTTGCGCTCGGCGCTGGAGCGCCTGAATCAGGACGCCGCGCTTGCCGCGACGCTGGGCCGTAACGCCAGCGCGCGCTTTGCCGAGAAATTCAGTGCCAGCGTGATGCGCACCCGCTATCGCGCGCTCTATGAGTCGGTACTGCGCGACGGCGCCGTCATGACGCCGATAGCGAAGCCGATGCTGCCGCGGTAGGAGGTTGTCATGGCTGCCGAATCGTTGACACAGCGCACACATCTTTTGTGATGGGTGTCACATGTTCGAGCGGAATGCTCCGACAGAATGCGCTCCTGTTTGTGACTCGATGTCACAGCCCGTACGGCCTTGCCGATTGCCATTCATCGCAGTGCCTCGCATCGCATTCCGCATATTCATATGAAACAACAAGCGCTTCCACGCGGCGAGATCATGACCGCGCTTCTCGCCCACAAGAGCGCGTTGCGCAATATCGGTGTATTCAGCGCAGCGATCAACCTGCTGATGCTCGTGCCCTCGCTGTACATGCTGCAGGTCTACGATCGCGTGCTGCAGAGCCGCAGCGAGACCACACTGTGGATGCTTAGCGCGATCACGTTGGGCCTGTTCGCGCTGATCTCCGCGCTGGAGTACGTGCGCAGCCAGGTGGCCATCCACGTCGGCGCGCATCTGGATGCCCATCTTAATCGCCGCGTCTACACCGCGGCCTTCGAAACCAATCTTCGCCACGGCGGCTATGTGGCCGGCCAGGCGCTCAACGACCTGACCACGCTGCGCCAGTTCATTTCCGGATCCTCGGTGTTTGCTTTCTTCGATGCGCCATGGTTTCCACTCTATCTGGCGGTCATATTCATGTTTGACTTCCATCTTGGCCTGTTTGCGCTAGGTGGTGCCGTGCTGCTGATCACACTTGCGGTGATCAACGAGAGAATTTCACGCAAGCCGCTCGACGAGGCGAACCGTTTGTCGCTGCGCTCCGCCGACTCGGCCACCGTGACCTTGCGCAATGCCGAGGCAATTGAAGCGATGGGGATGCTGGTCCCCTTGCAGACACGCTGGCTACGCGTCCATGAAGCGTTCCTCGCCAAGCAGGGCGAGGCGAGCGAGAAGGCATCGATTGTCGGCGCATGGACGCGATTCTCTCGCATCTCGCTGCAATCCATGGTCTTGGGCGTAGGTGCCTTGCTGGTGCTGGACAACGAGATCACGGCCGGCATGATGATTGCGGCCTCGATCCTGATGGGCAAGACCCTGAGCCCGGTCGAAGGGGTGATCGGGGGATGGAAGCAGTGGAGCGCGGCAAAGTCAGCCTACCATCGCCTGCATGCGCTGCTCGAGGCAAATCCGATACGCCGCAGCGTGATGTCGTTGCCGCGCCCCAAGGGGCAGCTTACCGTGTCGCGGCTTGTCGCGGGCGCGCCCGGTGCGGCGCCGGTGTTGAAGAACGTCAACTTCGCACTGATGCCCGGCGAGGTACTGGGCGTGATCGGGCCGAGCGCCTCGGGCAAGTCCACGCTGGCACGGCTGCTGGTCGGGGTATGGCCCGCGCTGGCCGGAGATGTGCGGCTCGATGGTGCCGATGTCGGACAGTGGAACAAGGACGAGCTCGGGCCTTTCGTAGGGTACTTGCCGCAGGACATCGAGCTGTTTGCGGGGACTGTTGCAGAGAACATTGCGCGCTTCGGCGAGTTGGACTCCGAGGCGGTCGTGGAAGCAGCACGGCTCGCCGGCGTGCATGACATGGTGTTGAAGCTGCCCAATGGGTACAGCACCGAGCTTGGCGCGGATGGCGCTGGGTTGTCGGGCGGGCAGAAGCAGCGCATCGCCCTGGCACGGGCATTGTATGGCTCGCCATCGCTGATCGTGCTCGACGAGCCCAATTCCAATCTCGATGAGACCGGCGAGGCCGCTCTCGCCCGTGCCGTCGCGCAATGCCGGGAACGCGGTGCGACCGTGGTCATCATCAGCCATCGCAACAGCATCCTCGCCACGACGAACCGCCTGCTGGTGTTGCAGGACGGCACCTCGCTGGCCTTCGGGCCGACGCAGGAAGTGCTGCGCGCCATGCAACAACGTACGGTGCCCCAGTCGCCCAGCAAACCTGCGCCGGGCACGCGGGCGGCGCCCGCCACACCAGCTACGTCGGCAACACCACAGACCACGCCGGCACAAACGAGTCCCGTCGTGCTCGCGCAGCAAGCCGGCACCAATTCATGATTCGGAACATTATGTCGCGCAACGACGCATCGCCAGTATCGCCAACTCTTGCTGAGGGCCAGCCCTTCACCGGAGCGGGCCGTACCGCACGCCGCTATGGCCGTATCGGCTGGCTTGTCATAGCTGGTGGCCTTGGCGGATTCCTGCTGTGGGCCGCCCTGGCGCCGCTGGACAAGGGCGTGCCGGTATCGGGGACGATCATCGTCTCAGGCAATCGCAAGGCGATCCAGCACCCAAGCGGCGGCATTGTCGACAAGATCCTGGTGAGGGATGGCCACAAGGTCGACGCCGGCCAGGTGTTGGTGACAATGAACAATACGCAGGCTCGCTCCCAGGCGGACGCCACCCGCGCTCAACTGGTGACGACGCTGGCGGTCGAGGCGCGGCTGCTGGCCGAACGCGACGGCCTTGACGCGGTGGACTTCGGCGAGACCGAAAAAGCGGCGGCAACGGACCCGGCCGTCGCCGAAGTGATTGCCGTGCAACGCCAGCTGTTTACCTCCCGACGCCTTGCCTTGCAGAAGGAGCTCGGCACGATTGCCGAAAGCATCGCGGGCCTGCAATCGCAGCTCAATGGCCTGCGCGATGCCCGCCAAAGCAAGCAACAGCAACTTGCGGCCCTGCGCGAGCAGCTGCAGAACATGCGTGAGTTGGCCGGCGAAGGCTACGTGCCCCGCAACCGCCTGCTGGACACCGAACGCCTCTTTGCGCAGGTGAACGGCGAAATCTCGGCGGACCTGGGCACCATTGGCCGCACGCAAAGCCAACTCACCGAACTGCGCATACGCACCAGCCTGCGGCGCGATCAGGAACAGAAAGAGGTGCGCTCGCTGCTTAGCGACGCACAGCGCGACGTGCGGATGCTGCAAAGCCGGCTGCAAGCGCTCGACTTTGATCTGGCCAATACGCAGGTGCGCTCACCGGTGTCCGGCACGGTGGTGGGACTGGCCATTTTCACCGAGGGCGGCGTGGTGGCGCCGGGCGCCAAGCTAATGGATGTGGTGCCCGATGGCGAGCCGCTCGAGGTGGAGGCGCAGGTGCCAGTCAACCTGATCGACAAGGTTTATAGCGGGTTACCGGTGGAGCTGCTGTTCACGGCGTTCAACCAGAGCCGCACGCCCCGAATCCCCGCTTCGGTATCCGTGGTCTCCGCCGATCGATTGACCGAGGAACAAGGCACGCCGTATTACAAGGTCCGCGCGCAGGTTACATCCGAGGGCATGACCCGGCTCGCCGGACACCATGTTCGTGCCGGGATGCCGGTGGAGGTCTTCATCAAGACCGGCGAGCGCACCATGCTCAGCTACCTGTTCAAGCCTGTTACCGACCGCGCAAGAACTGCGCTGACGGAAGAATGATGCCGGATATTCGTGCAAGGGCCCGTGCCCGTGTGGCGCTCGCAGCCGTATTCCTCGCCTGCGCGTCGGGCACCGCCGCAGCCGAGCCCGGGCTGACGTTGCTGGACGCTTATCAACGGGCGCTCTCGCAGGACCCAAGGTATCGGGCCGCGATCGAAGAAGCCGCCGCTGGCGAGCAGTACCGCATCATCGGGCGCTCGTTCTTGCTGCCTCAGGTTCAGTTCTCCTATAACTGGGCGCGCAATCGCTCGGACATTACGCGCGACGCGGGCCCCTTCTTGGGCGAGCAGACCAAGACCGAGTTCTATCGCAGCTATACAGGCGCCGTGCAGCTGCGCCAGCCGCTGTTCAATTGGGACTATTGGTCTCGTTTCCGGCAAGGAGAAGCGCAGTCGCAGGCAAGCGCGGCGCTATTTGACAGCCGCCGGCAGGATCTGGCGCTGCGGGTGGCGACTGCCTTCACCGAGGTCCTGGAAGCCTATGATGCAATCGCGCTCGCCGAGGCGGAGCGCGACGCATTGCAGGAGCAACTTAAGCAAAACTGGCGCTTCTTCGACAAGGGCGAGGGAACCCGCACCGATATCGTCGAGACGCAGGCGCGGCTGGACCTGGCGGTGGCGCAAGTGATAGAGGCCAGGGACGGCCTGACGGCCGCGCGCAAGCGGTTGGATGCCATTCTTGGCGGGAATCCGTCGGGACAGGACTGGACCCCGGCTACCTTGCCGGACGGATTCCGAGCACGGGGCCCGGTGCCAGGCGATATCGGCTACTGGACCGATGCCGCAGTCGCCAGCAATCCGGAGTTGCAGTCGAGAGAGCACGGCGTCGAGGCGGCGCGGCAGGATATCGGCAGGGCGCGCGCCGGCCACCTGCCGAAGGTTGATCTGGTGGCGAGCTATGGTGCTAACAAGTCGGAAACCGTCAACACGCTGAACCTCAAGTACGACACCGCTTACGTCGGCTTGCAGGTTGCGTTGCCGCTCTACAGTGGCGGCGCCACCAGCGCCCAGGTTAGCCAGGCAGAGGCCAACTATCGCAAGGCGATGGCAGAGTTTGACGGACGCCGCACCGAGGTCATTGACGAGGTGCGCAAGCAGTTCGATCTGTCTGTCAGCAGTGTGGCGAAGGTCGGCGCCTACGAACAGGCGGAGCAGGCGGCAGGGGAGTTGCTGCGTGCGACGCGCCTCAGTATCGCGGCGGGCATGCGCGTGAACCTGGATCTGCTCAACGCACAGCGGCAGTTCCATACGGCCCGCCTGAATCTCGCCAGAGCCCGCTATACCAACGTCCTGACAGGGCTACGCCTACGATTCGCCGCGGGCCTGCTGACGGAGCAGGACGTGCGCGAGGCGAGTGCCCTGTTTTCGGGTAACGCTGTCAGCATGAAACCCACGCCGGCCGCAAGCAAGGCAACCCCGCGTCGTCAACCGCGATGAAGCATTTTGGAGAACCCAGACATGGACAACATTGACTCGACGGCGCTCGTTCCCGTGGTGATTTCAGGCGGGGCTGGAACCCGACTCTGGCCTGTCTCGCGCGAGACGTTCCCGAAGCCGATGATGACGCTGGCCGACGGCGAGAGCCTGCTGCTCAAGACCTTTAACCGCATCGCTGCCCTGCCCGGGGTGCGCGAGGTGGTGACGGTCATCAACCGGGACATCTATTTTCTGGCGCGTGACATCTTCGCGCGCAGCGACGCCAGTGCCCTGCCATGCAGCTTCCTGCTGGAGCCGGTGGGCCGCAACACTGCCGCGGCAATTTCTGCGGCGGCGAGTTGGGTCGCACGCCGGCACGGCGACGACGCGCTGATGCTTGTGCTACCGGCCGATCACCTGATCGAGCCGCTGGAGAGCTTCGTTGAGGCCGTAGCGGCCGCCAAGGCGGTAGCACGGCAAGGATGGCTGGCAACGTTCGGCGTGTCGCCTACCGCGCCGGAGACCGGCTACGGCTATATTCAGGCCGGGCCGCCGATCGCAGCCGCGGGCGATGTGGCGCACCTCGCACGCCGCTTCGTGGAAAAACCGCCACTGGAACTGGCGAAGACCTACCTGGCGAGCGGCGACTATCTTTGGAACTCCGGCATGTTCTGCTTTTCCGCTGCCGCCGTGACCGCGGAAATGCGGCGTCACGCCGCAGACATCGCCGACAATGCCGCGCGCAGCGTCTGGCAAGGGCGTGAGCTCATGGCTGCTGGCCAGCTTTCGCTTGAACTGGACCCGGCATCGTTCGAGGCGGTGCGCTCGCAATCCGTGGACTTTGCGCTGATGGAGCGCTCCGATCGCGTGGCGGTCGTGCGCAATGATATGCGCTGGAGCGACGTCGGCTCGTGGTCGAGCGTCAGCGCGCTGCTGCCACAGGACGGCGAGGGGAACAGCGTGACGGGGGAGGCCGTGCTGCACAACACCCGCCACTGCTACATCCGCAGCGACCGTCTTGTCGGCGCTGTTGGCGTGGACAACCTCATGATCGTCGATACAGAGGATGCGCTGCTGATCGCGCATCGCGAGCACGCGGAGGACGTGCGCCACATCGTTGCCGAGCTGCAGCGCAAGGGGCATGACGCGTATCGGCACCACCGCACGGTTCGGCGTCCCTGGGGAACCTATTCCGTGCTGGTGGAGGGTGAGCGTTTCAAGGTCAAGCGCATCGTGGTCGCGCCCGGGCAGTCCCTGTCGCTACAGTTACACGCGCATCGCTATGAACACTGGATCGTCGTGTGTGGCGAAGCGTTTGTCGAAAATGGCGCGCAGCACGCGCGTCTGCTCGCTAACCAGTCGACATATATCCCTGCGGGACAGAAGCACCGGCTGCACAACCCGGGTAGCGACGACCTGGTGCTGATTGAAGTGCAGTGCGGCAACTACCTCGGCGAGGATGACATCGTTCGTTTCGAGGACGACTATGGACGTGCGCAGGCGCCGGCGAGCTTGCCGGACGCAGTCTGCGTAGCAAAGGGGTAGGGACCATGCCAAGGCGCCAGGCGCTTTCAACGATGCTGCTGTTTGCGCGGCAGGAGCTGGTGGACCGGCACCGGGGCCAGCTGCTCGGCATGGCGTGGCTGATCATCCATCCGCTGTGCCTGATCCTTGTTTTCAGCACCGTGTTCTCTCACTTGATGCGCGCGAGGCTGGGGGCGAGCAGCAACCCGTACGCGTACACGGTGTACCTGATCGGCGGGATGCTGGCTTGGAATCTGTTCGCTAACACACTGGCCCGGCTGTCCACGGTCTACTCGGCCAAGGCACACCTGATTCGCAAGGTACCGGTAAGTCTGGGGCTGATGCCACTGCACGTCTTGGCGGTCGAGCTGGTCATCTACGGCATATCGATGGGACTCTTTGCCGCATACCTGCTTGTGATTGGCTTCCCCTTCACCATGGCGTGGCTAGCGTTGCCGACGGTGGTCGGCCTGCTTAGCGCCTTTGCGTACGGCATCGGCATTGTGCTCGGCATGCTCGAGGTTTTCTTGCCCGACGTACGCAATATTGTGGCGGTTGTGCTGCAGTTCGGCTTCTGGATGACGCCAGTCGTCTACCTCCCCGAAATTCTGCCATCTTGGGCGCGTGACCTTCTCCTGCTCAATCCGGTCTACTGGGCCGTCGAGGCTGTCCACGCCATCGTGCTCGGCGGCAGACTCCCCGCACCTGCACCGCTGCTCGGCCTCGCATTGCTGGCAACGGGTCTGTTGCTGGCTGCGCGCTGGATGAAGCGGCGCCTCGAACGCGAACTACGGGATTTGCTCTGACATGCCAGCCACGACATCGATCGCGACGCTACTAAGCCTCAGGGGCGTTGGCAAGGCGTTCCGGCTCTATGCGTCGCCGGCCGATCGCCTGAAGGAAGCGCTGCTTCGCCGTAGCTGCCATCGTGACCACCAGGCGCTCGATGGCATCAGCCTTGAGGTCAGGCCAGGCGATGCGGTCGGGGTGCTGGGGCGCAACGGCGCCGGCAAGTCCACGCTGCTCAAGCTGGTCACTGGCGTCCTCTTGCCGGACGCCGGCACGATCCGTCATGCGGGCCGCATCACCGGGCTGCTGGAGTTGGGTACCGGCTTCGACCCAAACCTGTCCGGTCGGGACAATATCGACGTCAACGCCAGGCTGTTGGGCATGGACACCCAGGAAGTGCGCAGCAAGCTCGACGCGATCATCGAATTCTCCGAGCTGGGCGCCTTCATCGACGCGCCGGTGCGCACCTATTCATCCGGCATGACGATGCGCCTTGGCTTTGCGATCGCCATTCATGCTGACCCCGACTGCTTTGTGGTCGACGAGGCGCTGTCGGTAGGCGATGCCCGCTTTCAGCAGAAATGCATCGCCAGAATCCGCGAGTACCGGGAGAACGGCGGCAGCATCCTGTTTGTCTCGCACGATGTCAATGCTGTCAAGCTCGTGTGCAATCGCGCTGTCGTGCTGGAGGCTGGCCGGATTCTGTTCGACGGCGCTCCGGACCAGGCAGTGAGTCGGTACTTCCGCCTGATTGCCGGGGTGCCATCGGGCATGCAAATGACAGCGCGCGACGGTGAGCGGGACTATGGGCGGATGCGTACGCGTATTGTTGGCGTAGCGCTGCATGATGAGGAGGGCCGGGAAACGCGCAAGTTCATCTGCGGTGAAACCGTCAGCCTGCAGCTCAACGTAGCGTCGGACGACGACGTGGAGTTGAACGTTGGCTTCCTGCTGCGCGACCGCTTCGGGCAAGACATCTTCGGCACCAATACCGGGCTGCTGGCTCGCCGCGTGCAGTTCCGTGCGGGAAGCTTGTCTGTATGCCGTTTCGATTTTCCCGTGCGGCTGGCGCCGGGCAATTACTCGGTCACGGTCGCGATCCACTCGGACCTGACGCACGTCCATAACTGTCAGCATTGGCTGGACAACGCGCTGGAACTTGAAGTCTCGGCCTTCGGCACGCGGGCGTTTGCCGGACTGTGCGAGCTGCCGGTCACGTTCACTGAGACGGCGTATGGCGTCGGCGCCAGCGCCGACACCGACAAGGAGATTCCCTTTGCTTCATGAGCCCTCTCATCCCGCGACACGTCAGACACAAGAGTCCGATGTGCCCGGGATGCCAAAAACGCAGACAATGCCGGCCGACCGTCAGTTGCCGCAGGAGCCGCTGGCACCACCGGTTTCGGGCATGCCGGCCCAGGCCGCCGCAGGCCTTGAGCCGCTACCGATGGCCGAGATGGAGGGCTCGCCTGAGGCTCGCGAGGAGGCGCGCATGGGGCTGGAGGCCGTCGTGGCACGGGTGCGAGCCGAGGCCGCCGCGGCGGAGGGCAAGGCGCTCACGCTGGATCCGGTCTGCGCCGACTATCTGAGCCTGCCCGAGCCCGTACTGCCGGAGCTTGCCTATGCCGATGCGGACGGTGCATTGCACCTGGCTTTCCTTCTGTCGATTCCCCGCGCTGAGTTCGTCTCGCAGGCCTACCGGCTGCTGCTCGGGCGCGACGCTGACGAGATCGGGGCGGCGCACTATGCCGGGGTACTCGGGCTGACCGGCAGCCGGCTGTGGGTGGCCGCGCAGCTACGCTGCTCGGCCGAAGGGCGTCGTCGCGGAACCCGCATTGTCGGTGGCCGCGGGCTGTTGGCGCGGTACTTGGCTGCACGCGTGGCCGCACGCCTCGGGCTGGGTGCCCTGGCACTCCGCGCGTTCGGCCGCTTCGAGCACCGGGTGTCCAGGCGTGAAGCGGCTGTCGTTTGGCTGGCCGGAGCGTTGCAGCGGCAACGTGACGGCATGCTGCGTGCCCAGCGTGGCTGGCGCAAGCCGATCGAAGCCATTGCTGGCAGCGTTCTGAACGCGCTGCGCGAGCAGCGCGAAGAGTGCGAGCGCATCAGCGTGCTTGAGGACAAGCTGGAGAAGTTGTCCGCCGAGTTGACGCACGATCGTCTGTCGCGCATGGGCGGACGCCGCACCGCTGTACCGGCGGCGGGACCGGCCACACAGAGCAGCGGGCAGGCGGCGCACGCGCCTAGCGAGGTGGCGTCTGGCGAGGACCTGGCCGCCCAGATTGAGGCCTACTACATGGCTTTCGAGAATGCCAACCGCGGATCGCGCGAGGAGATCCGCGACAAACTGGCCGCATATGATGGGTGGATCGCGGCGCTGCACGAGGCGGCGCCGGGACCGGTGCTCGATATCGGCTGTGGACGCGGCGAATGGCTGGAACTGCTGGCCGAACGCGGCATCGCCGCGCGTGGGGTGGACCTGAATAGCGCGATGGTCGCATTCTGCCTGGACCGTGGACTCGATGTCGACGCATGCGACGGGGTGCAGGCGCTCTCCCGCATGCCACCCGGCGCGCTGGGTGCCGTGACGGCATTCCACGTTGTCGAGCACCTGGAGTTCGAAGTGCTGTATGCCATGATCGCCAATGCTGGGCGTGCACTAGCACCTGGCGGGTCCATTCTTATCGAAACGCCGAATCCCGAGAATCTGCTCGTCGGCAGCCATACCTTCTACCACGACTTCTCCCATCGCAACCCGGTCACGCCGACTTCGCTCGCCTTCCTGCTGGAGTTCCACGGCTTCGAGGCGCTGGAAATGGTGCGGCTCAACCCCTATCCGGCCTCGGCCAAGGTGCCGGGCGACGATCCGCTGACCGAACGTGTCAACGGCCACCTGTGCGGTCCCCAAGACTACGCGTTGATCGCGCGTAAGCCGCTGACGCCGCGCAAGACTGACGACGAAGCCTTGACGTGAAGATCCTGCTGACTGCGAACCTGGTGCCGTTCGTGCGCGGCGGTGCCGAGTACCACATCGCCAATCTAACGACGGCGCTGCGTGAAGGCGGCCACTCGGTAGAGGTATTGCGCTTGCCGTTCCGCTTCGGACCGGAGGATGAAGTGGAGCACGCGATGGAACGCGCAGCCTCCCTGGACATGTATCGGCCCAATGGGGTGGAGATCGACAGGATGATCAGCCTGCAATTCCCTGGCTGGGGCATCTCACACCCCGATCACCACGTGTGGCTGATGCACCAGCACCGAGCCGTCTACGACCTCTTTACCGAAGCGGAGGCGACCCCGCGGCTCCGGCAGCTGCGCGAGCGCATCGTCGCCTTCGACAACGCGCATCTGGCCCAAGCCCGGCGGCGCTTTGCCAACTCGGGGCGCGTGGCACAGCGCCTACAGCAGTACAACCAGCTCGCCGCCCAGCCGCTCTATCATCCCCCACCTCTGCTCGGGCACTTCCGCTGCGAAGCGGCGTTGCCGTTCGTCTTCATGCCGAGCCGGCTGGAGACACTTAAGCGCCAGGAGCTATTGATCGATGCTGCCGCGCGGCTGCGCACCGAGCTGTTCATCGTGCTGGCCGGGGCTGGCGGACAAATGGAACCGCTGCGCCGGCGGATCGACGCGTTAGGTATGGGCCACCGTGTGATGCTGCTGGGCGAAATCAGTGACCAGGAAAAGCTGCACTTCTATGCGCGTTCGCTGGCAGTGTGCTTTGCGGCCCAAGACGAGGACTACGGCTATGTGCCGCTGGAGGCGATGCTTTCGGCCAAGCCCGTGCTGGTCTGCAGCGACGCCGGCGGCCCACTCGAGTTTGTGCGCCATGGCGAGAACGGCTGGGTCGTGCCGCCGCATCCCGAAGCGCTGGCCCACGCGCTCGAAGGCATTGCTGCGCGTCCTAGGCAGGCCGCTGAAATGGGCGTGGCCGGGCGGGAGATGCTGCTGGCGCGTGGCATCAACTGGCAGCACGTTGTCGAGACGCTGACGGCCTGAGGCGCGGTCAGGCGCAAATACACCACATCACGGTAGAACAGAAGCATGAGAGTAGCGATAGTGGCGCCGAGCCCGGTGCCTTTCATCATTGGCGGCGCTGAGAACCTCTGGTGGGGCATGCTGCGCGAACTGAACCGGCGTTCGGGCGTGGTGGCCGAACTGATCAAGCTGCCAAGCCCGGAACGTAACCTTATCGAGCTGATCGGCAGTTACCGCACCTTTGCCCGCCTGGACCTGCGCCATTTCGACCTCGTCATCAGTACCAAGTACCCCGCCTGGATGGTCCGGCATCCGAACCACATGGTTTACCTGCAACACAAGCTGCGCGGGCTGTACGACACCTGTCCGCCGCATGCGGCGCGACCGCCGGATGCCGCGCAGGTGGCGCAGCTCCGGCTGCCGTCGGCGCTTGAAGCTGCGCTGCTGGAAGGCCATGGGGGCGAAGGGCTCGACGCGGCGGAGGTGGCCGATATCCTGCTTGCCGCGCTGTCGCGGCCCGATACGCCGCAGGAGTTGCTGCGTTTCCCCGGTACGTTCGCACGCGCTGTCGTACACCTGCTCGACCGCATCGGCATGCAGCCCGGGCACATTCGGCGCTACGCCGCCATCTCGCGTACGGTGCGAGATCGCGCTGCGCATTTTCCCGACAGCTGCGCTGTGGAGGTGTTCTATCACCCGACCGGCCTGGAAGGACTGATGCCCGCCACGCCGCCAGACGGCGCCGGGATCTTCACCGCCAGCCGGCTTGTTCCCGCCAAGCGGATCGACCTGCTGATCGACGCCTACGTGCGTAGCGGTGTGACGCTGCCGCTGCGCATCGCCGGCACCGGACCTGAAGAGGGAGCGTTGCGCACACGCGCCGAGGGGCATGATGGCATTCGCTTCCTCGGCCGGTTGACCGATGCTGAACTGGCAAAAGAGTATGCCAAGGCCGCATTCGTACCGTTCGTGCCGTACCAGGAAGACTACGGACTGATCACGCTGGAGGCAATGCTGTGTGGCAGGCCTGTCCTGACTGTGAGTGACAGCGGCGGGCCGACCGAGTTGATTGAACATGGTGTCAATGGTGTGATTGCAGAGCCGAGCGCGGCATCGCTTGGCATGGCCATTGCTGGGCTGGCGACTGACACGCCCGGGATCAAACGGATGAGCGCGCACGCGCTGGAGCGGGCCTCGGCGATCGACTGGCAGGCGTTTGGCGACTGGTTGTTGTCGCCTGCCAGGCCGGATGGTCCACAGCATGTGGCGCCGCTTGTTGCACCCCATGTGGCGCGGCCTGCCAGGCCGCGTATCGTGGTCGTCAATTCGTTTCCCGTTGAACCCGTGGTGAGCGGAGGCAAGCTGCGATTGTTCGGCCTCTACCGCCATTTGGCCCACGCGTTCGACGTGCGCTTTGTCAACCTGGCCGACGCAGGGGTGCCGCGCCATGCCAGGCCATTAGCGCCAGGGCTCGTGGAAGAGGTGGTGCCGGTCTCGCCGCGCCTGCGGGAGCACGGACAGGAACTAGAGCAGAAGCTTGGTGTGTCCGCTGGCGATCTGGCCGCGGCGATGTACCCGGACAGCGTGCCGCAGTGGCTGGAGGCAGTTCGCGAACAACTGCGCGCGGCCGAGCTTGCCATCTGCGCGCATCCTTACGGCTTTCCGGGACTACAGGCGGCCGGCGAGCGGCGGCCCCACCTCTACGAGGCTCACAACGTCGAGTATGACCTGAAGGCGGGTATGTACGGCCAGCACGCCTGGGCCGCACAGCTGGTGCGGCATTTCGAACGGCAGTGCGCGGAGCAGGCACGGGGCGTGACCGCGTGCAGCGAACTGGATGCGGCACGGCTGGGCGAGCTGTATGAGCTCGCCGAAACGCCGTTGACCGTGATTCCCAACGGTATAGAGATCGCCGAAACGCCCTTTGTGCCGCTGGCCGAGCGCAGGGTCCGCGCGCGCCGCTTCGGCAAGGAACGACCGCTTGGCCTCTTCATGGGCAGTGCCCATGGGCCCAATCTCGATGCTGCCTTGCTGGTGCTGGCAGCGGCGGCTCGCAGTCCGGCGCTTGATTTCGCGATCATGGGATCGGTCTGCAGCATGCTCGACACACACGCGCTGCCCGGCAACGTTGCCCTTCTCGGCGTAGTCGGTGCCGCGGAAAAGACGCTATGGCTCAGTCTGGCGGACTATGGACTGAATCCCGTGCGCGCCGGATCGGGCACGAACCTGAAGCTGGCCGAGTACATGGCAAGCGGCTTGCTGGTGCTCAGCACAGAGTTTGGCGCGCGCGGCAGCGGCCTGCGGGCGTGGGAGGAGTTCGTGCCGATCGAGGCCGATGACCTGATGGGCGCATTGCGCGCCGCGCGCGAGCTTGGTACCAGCAGCCATGGCGCGCTGGTCGCGTCCGCCCGCGCCAAGGTGGTGGCGACGGGGGACTGGCGCACGATCGGCGCGCGCTACGCGGCCTTTGCTTCCGGCTTCTTGCGGACCTGAATCTCGGCTTCGCCTTTGGCGAGTTTCTCAAGAATGACCGGCTCGCGCACGATGAGCCGGCGCAGGTCCTTCTGGACGATGCCGGTGCTGACCAGCGCGTGGATCGCGCGCGAGACGGTTTCGCGGCTAACGTTGGCCATGATCGCGATACCTTGCTGGTTAGGCAGGTTCTCGATTGTGACGAGGCTACCGGTCGGGTTGCGCGCGGCACTCATCAGGATCGCATAGACGCGCGAGTAGGCACGCGTCATGCCAAGCATCGACCGGTAGCTTGAGGCCTGGCGTATTGTGTTGCACAGCTTTTGAAGCAGTGTCTCGATCACGCTCGGATGGTTGTAGAACAGCCACTTGGCCTTGTGCCTGGGCAGGAAGCCAACCAGCGAGTCGACGCTCGCAACGATGGACGCAGAGCGGGGGAGGCCATCAATGATAGACAGCTCGCCGAAGTAGTCCCCCGGCTCGACGAAATCGAGCCCGACCTCGCGTCCATCCTCAGTCAGTGCGATGACTTGGAGCCTGCCGCTGAGCAGCATCATTAGCGAATCACCGGCCGCACCATGGTGGACGACGAACTCGCGCTTGCGAAACCGTTGCATGCGTACTTCGGCTTGCAGTTCGAGCAGCGTCGCGTCATCCAGGCCGGCGAGGATACGCTGTCGCCGCAGCAGCTCAAGCGGCTTCATTGCTGAAATTCTAGACATGGACGTTTACTTAGCTTTCACCCCGCGTTCAAGCTAACACGTCCTCGTTGAGAAGATTTGTGACAATTGTCACAAAGCGCAGCGCGTCTGTGGGCCATTATCCGTTGTCGGCTTGGCACAGATTTGTGCGTCACCAAGAGGATCGGGACAGGTCCGGACTGCGCGGCCATATCTGATGGCCGCACTGAAGTATGCGGGGGTAGCAATGAGAGCGATGATCCGGGGAATGCTGATTGGCGTCTTGTCGATCTGCGGTGTGGGGTTCGGGTGGGCGCAGGCGCCGGCCGTATTGGGCAAGGTTTCGGTGGTGGCTGGCAGCGCCTGGGTCGAGTCGCAAGGGCAGCGCCAGCCCCTGGCGGCGGGCGTATCCGTGCATGAGGGCGCAACCCTTCTGACGGGGGGCGACGGCTACGTCTACGTCAATACGGTGGACCGCGGTTTCATCAGCCTTCGACCGAACTCGAGCCTCACCATCGAGGCATATGCCTATGACAGCGCTGCGCCTGCGAGTACCCAGATCAAGCTGCGCCTGAACCGGGGCGTGGTGCGGACCATCTCCGGCGAAGGCGCGCAGGCGGCACGCGAGCGCTTCCGCATGAATACCCCGGTGGCGGCGATCGGCATCCGGGGCACCGATTTCTCGGTGTTCACCGACGACCAGACCACGCGCGCCAGCGTTCGCACCGGCGGCATCGTGATGTCGCCGTTCCTCGGAGGCTGCATGCCGGCCGGCGAGGGCCCGTGCGACAACGGCATGGGCCTGTCTGGCCAGGCGGGCGGCATCTTGCAGCTGCGCCATGGTGACACGCAGCCGACGCTGCTCAGCCCACAGTTCCAGCACCTGTCTCCGGAGTCAGTAACGCCTCCGGGCAAGGATGAAGGCAGCGCCGCGGCCTCCCAAACGGGGGTATCGTCGATCAGCGTGCCGGTGGTTGTCACCGCCAACGAAATCGCCTTTGGCGGCAGCTTAAGGTCGCCGCCAGAGCTGCGTCCCGCCCCGCTACCCGTGCCCGAACCGTCGGTGGTGCATCCGCCACAGCCCGCGCCCGAGCCCGAGCCGCAGAAAGTCTTCTGGGGGCGCTACCAACCGCTCGCCAAGCTGCCGGCCGACACCAGCCTCGATGCGCTGCGCGCAGGCGTGTACAGCATTGTTGCCATGGGCGGGTTCGGTCCGTTCGCCATGGTGCGGGATGCGCGCGAGGCAATGACAATGCCAGGCACGGGGGTGTTCCGCTTCCGACTACAGGGTGCCGAGGCTTATGTGATGAGCGACGGTAAGACGACAGCCGCGACGGTCAGCGATCCTTCCCTGATGGTCGACTTCGGCAAGCGGCGCTTTGAAACTCAACTCACTGTCAGCACCGACCAGCTCAGGCACCAGGTGCATGCGCAGGGATCGGTCGCGGCAGACGGCATGATGCGAAGCGATCAGGCCGCGGGCAATGCCATCGTGCGCGGTGCCCTGGCGGGCAAGGACGCGTCGCAGGCCGGCTACGTCTTCAGCAGCGAGATTGGCGCATCGAGGCAGACCGCAGTCGGGGCGACGAATTGGGGGCGCTAGGCGCGGCCTCGCCGCGCGTCTGGCTACGTTCAGGACTGTTTGTTTTGGTGCTGGGTGTTTGCGGGTTGCTGGGCAGCGGTGCGTGGTCGCCGCGCTGGTTCCACCGCTTCGAGGACCTGGTTGCCGACCTGCGGTGGCGGCTCGGCCCGTCAACGGGCACGTCAGAGCAGGTCGCGGTCGTGGAGATCGATGAGGCGAGTCTCGACACGCTCGGTCCGTGGCCGTGGCCACGGCAGGTCATGGCGGGCCTGGCGCGTGAATTGTTCGAACGGCATGGGGCGCGTGCCGTTGCGCTCGACATTGTGTTCCCGGAACCGACGGATGCTAGTGCCGACGCTGCCTTAGTTGATGTCGCCCGGCGGCATCGACTCGTGTTCTCGCAAGCCTTCTATCTGTCGCCCGACGCTCCGGCCCGCGCCGGTCATCCGGGCGGCGCGCTACCGTCGTCCGCCACCGCAACGCTGCCTGAGGTGCCGGCTGCAACAGGACATCTCGGCAACTTCTTCACGACCGCGCCCGATGACTGCGTGGGTCATATCACACCGCAGGTCGACCCTGACGGCGTGGTGAGGCGCATGGCACCGGTGATCGCCTACCAGGGGCAACGCTATCCGATGCTGGCGGCGGCCATACTGCTGTGCGCCAGGAAAAACCTCGCCCCGGCTCTGAGTTGGACGGAGCTTGCGCCGCTGCTCGCGACAGGCAGGGATGCCGACGTTTTCCTACCGGTGCCGTGGCGCCACGCCGGCGAGGGATTTCCGGTGTTCAGTGCTGCGGACGTGCTGGCGCAGCGCGTGCCTGCGGGTGCGCTGGCGGGACATTATGTGCTGATCGGTGCATCCGCGCTGGGTTTGTCCGACCATGTCGTCAGCCCACACGATCCTCGCGTGCCAGGCGTGATGGCGCATGCGGAGATGCTCGACTGGCTGCTGGCCGAGGCCGCTGCGCCTTCGCCACGACTGGTGCTCCCCTGGCTCGGCTGGGCCTGGACGGTAGCGAGCGTGCTGTGGCTGGCCTGGTTGTCGCGCGGCGGAAACCTGCTGATTGTCTACGGCGCAATGACCGGGCTGGCGGCTCTGTGGATACTGGTGCTGCTGATGCTACCGGCCGGCGGTGCAGGTCGAGCGGCGATGCTTCCCGGCGTTGCTGGTCTCATGCTACTGCTATTGCAGGCGCCGATGGAGTGGGCGTTGGCGCGCATGCAGGCACGCCAGTTCGAGCGCCGCTTCCGCCGCTATCTGCCGCCAGCGGTGATGGACGTACTGCTGCGCGAGCGCGGTTACGAGGCCATGCTGCCGATGCGACGGACCCTCACTGTGCTGTTCGCGGACATGGAGGGCTACACCGCGCTCGCCGAAACGATGGCGCCGGAGCGGCTGGTGAAAGTCACGGAGATCGTGCTGGGCGAATTGACCGCGAGGATTCACGCGGCTGGCGGCACGGTAGACAAATACATGGGGGATGCGGTGATGGCATTCTGGAATGCCCCGCTGGACCACCCAGATCACGCGGATATGGGCCTCGACTGCGCCTGCGCGATACTGGCCGGCATGCCGGCGCTCAACCTGCGGCTTCAGGAGGCATGCCCGGGGCTTGCGCCGGTGCGCATCTGCATCGGACTGCACAGCGGCGACGCGGTGGTCGGGGAAATCGGCTCTGTGCTGCGCAAGAGCTATACGGCCATCGGTGACACGGTCAATATCGCATCACGTTTGCAGGACCTATGCAAATCTGTCTCGGCTGACCTGCTTGTGGGGTGGGGGACCAAGGCCCACGCCCGCCGTCATGCATTGTTGCCGGTCGGCCACGCGAGGTTACGTGGGCGCAGCCGCTCCGAAGCGATTTACGCAGTCCGCGGCCGCCCTCGGCCGCAGCCCTTCGACCTGGCGGAGTTGGCTGTTGATTGATGCGAGTGCGAGGGGCCGGCGATTCGGCCCCTTTGTCCTGTCGCTGTGGATCGCCACGGCGCCCGCGCAACCGGCGATGCCCCCCCGACCCGCCATGCCGGACATGCGGGGGCCGTACCAGGCCGGCGCACCGACAGCCGGCGTTGCCGGCCGACCGGTGGCTGAATCCGATGCGAATGACACCTACGAGGCGTTCTATCAGCGCGTCCATCGTGCGATGCGCGAGGGCGATTTCGATTCGGCGCGGCATATGCTCGCGGAAGTCGAGCCGCTGCAGCTGCCGCACGAGGGCGCCCAACTGGATATTGCCATTGCCATGTGCGAAGTCGGCGAGCGAGAGCAAGCCTTTACGCTATTCTCGCGGCTGCAGGCCGGCAACGATGTGCCGCCGGCAATCCGGATGCTCATCGATTCCTATGTCAAGACAGGATGCAGGCGCCCGGACAGGCCAATACGCTCGCAACTATCCGTCCTGACCGGCTACACGAGCAATGTCAACTACGGTCCCGGCGGCCCCTTGGTACCGTTGGCAGCGGGTGCCCCGGTGCCGTACCTGCTACTGATGCCGTCCCAGCTGGCGAACCCTGATCGCTTTGTCGGCATGGATGGTAGCGTGTCGTGGGGCACCGCCGGCCCGGAGGGGCTGAACTTGACAGTTGGCGCGTCGATCCGACAGTACGCCCAGCGCCACGACTATAACCAGGCCGGCGTCAGCCTCGCGGCGTACTACGGCCGTGAGACGAAGTTCGGCATGGTGGAGTCGCAGGCAGCACTCGGCTATACGTGGCTGGGAGCGCGTCCTTACCAGTACGGCGGCAACGTGCAACTGGGCTACTGGCTGCCTGGGCGCGAGTTTGCCGGGGTGCCATATCGAATTGGGTTTGACACCAGCATGGCGCTGGCCAGCTATCCGGACGGGCATGCTTTTGACGCACGCCGCCACGAAGTGCGCCTGCGGGGCCGAGCCCACATCATGCCGAACCTGGAGTTTTTTGGTGCTCTCGGCGTTATCCGGGATACGGCCCTGAATGATCGGGCGGGCGGTGACCGCGACGGATACGGCATCGTGGCCAATGTGTCATGGCTGCCCCATCCCCGCCACCTCGTGGTAGTGCTTGCGCAACACCAGACACTACGCGATCGTGAACCATACTTCCGGGCATTCTTCGGCGACACCCAACGGCGCCAGGTGCTCAGGCAGCTCGCGCTGCGCTACACGTATCGGCATGCGCCCGGCCTCTCGTTTTATGTCCAGGGGCTGTACCAGCAGTCGGAGGACTCCATTGCAATGTTCCGCTATCAGGCCGGCAGCGTCAGCACTGGAGTGCTGATGGACTTCTGAACAGTGCACCGGATTTCACAATTTGTGCCGACGGACACACTCGGATGTGCATCGGGGAAAGTAAAATCGGCTGCTGCGCCCGAAACAGACTTCTCTCATGGATTGGGAAAAACTGAGTAATGGCGGCCTTGGTGAGTTCCATCGCTATCCGAGGGCTCCCCGCCGAAACCGCACGTTGCGCATTCTCGTGGTGTTGGTGCTTGCCGCAGGGTTGGCCACGGCATACTGGGTGTGGTAAGTCGAGCCCTGGGGACTGGCGCAAACTGACGCGTTTCGCCTTTCTGACCGAAGGGGCGTATACGAGCCAAACCGCTTCGGCAAGCGCGCAAAGCGAATATCTTGACATACGCGAATGCGGGAAAATGTAAGCGCTTGCCGCGACCACAATAGCTCACGCCAACAGGTCGCGCGACGCTTCGGATTGTATTCCGCAAATGTGACATGCATCACCGCATCCAACAACGCCCGCATGTATTTTATGAGCTGCTGACTGCGGCCCGGTCAGCATTCCTGACACGCCGAGCATCCCCGTGACTCGGCGTACTTTTTTCAGGCGGCCAGGTTTCCGTCCCATGCCAAACGTCTGTCGTGCAGCAGGCAGGATTATCGGAAAGCGCGCCGCCATCCCCGAACCGTTCGCTCTGCCATGAACCTATTCGAAGCATTTGCCACAATCGAAAGATTGGAAGCGAGGGATCGATTGCTGATTGGCCTGCTCGGCGGCGTTGAAGTCCTGTGGGCCGCTGGCCATGTCGATCAGTTAGACGGGCTCGATGGCATTGAGAGCACCTCGGAGTGTGGCGCCGCCTTGGCCGACGCGATTGCAGAATACAAGGATGGGGCGATCGAATGCTTGGCGATTGTTGCAGGCGATATCGACGGGCGACCTATCATGCTTTTCCTAGGTGCGAAGTCGCCACAGGAAGTAGATAGCCGCGTCGCGGAGGCGCACCGCGAACTTATCCGTCGCTATGCGCACTGATCTTCCCCTTTCCTTCGGCACCGGCCCGACGTTGGACGTCTAGCAGAAACTCACTGGCTTGCATTGGCTGGAAGTACCCCCAAGCCTCATCGTCCTCCGAGGATTCTGCACAGCTTCCCCAAAGAACAGCGTTGTCACGAGCGACCGCCGCATCCTGGTGACCAGCATCACCCCTAATGCAGCCATCGCCGGCTTTGCTTCGACTCCCACCCTGCTTGGAAGCCCACCAGGTAATGCCCAGTACATGGAACGCGAAGGCGAGCGCTCCGCGGTCATCCCAGCCGAAGCGTGGGATTTCATTAAGGAGTGCAGCGAACGGCTTCTTCCCGAATCCGCATGTGGCGGAGATCTCGCGGACTACTGATTAGAGAGCTCGCCGAAAGGGCCACTATCAGCAAGAGCTATCTGCTGCGCGGCTTCCGGCTTGTGAAATCACACAGTACTCACCTGTACCTGCGGAAAGCAGCCCGTTTGTGCGGCGAGTACTTCAGCAGCCTGCCAGAGATCCTTCGCTGCCGCACCGGCAGCGTTGCCTGTCGACAACGGCCGCTGCCGCAGCGGCTAGTCGCGCGTTTTGTGCCCGCCATCACCGAAGTCGACGCGTTGTTTCCCGATACTCCACCCCGACACGTCATTTGCGTGTCGCGGACTGCACCGCGAATAGCACGTGCTAGTGAAGGCCGCAACGAAGCGAGATCTGGAGTTCAATCTGCCATCTATTTGCAGAGGCCAGGTCGAAATCCAGATCCCTTGTCTTTACCTCCTAGGAGAACCTCATGGCAGCATCTGCCTACTACGATCAGGTACAGAAGGTCTACATCGCCTACTACGGTCGCCCTGCCGATCCGACTGGTCTCGAATTCTGGGCCACCAAGCTGGACGGCGTGAACGGCAACCTGAACGCCATCATCGATGCTTTCGGCAATTCTGCCGAGTCGAACGCTCTGTACGGCAACCAGACCGTCGAGACCAAGATCAACGCGATCTTCCAACAGATGTTTGGCCGTGACGCCGAACCCTCTGCCCTCGCCTTCTACTCTGGCCTGCTGGCTGCAACGCCGCCGAAGGCGACTCTGGCCAGCCTTGCGCTGGACATCGTCAACGGTGCGCAAGGTACCGACAAGGTAGCGTTCGAAGCCAAGCTGGCTGCTGCCGAAGGCTTCACCGCAGCCCTGAACACAACGGCTGAGATCTTGAAGTACAGCGGCGACTGGGCCGCCCAGCAGGCCCGTGACTGGCTGAAGCCGGTGGACCAGCAGGGCGAAGGTTCCAACCCGCAAGCCGTGATCGACAAGATCGTCGCCGGCCCGGCACCGGAGCCGGTCAGCAAGGTGCTGACCACGGCCATCGACACCATCGTCATCGGTGCCGCCGACACGGTGACTGGTGGCACCGAGACCCTGACCCAAGGCGACTCGATCACTGGCCCCGGCAAGGTGGTCCTGAGCCTGGCAGCGAAACAAGACCTGTACTCCGGCACCACCATCACCGGTGCCAGCAAGGTCACCATTCAGCCGACCGGCGACGTGGCTGTCACGACCAAGAACTGGACCGACCTGCAGCAAGTCGTGGTCGAGAAGGTTAAGGGCGACGTGAGCCTGGAAGACCTGCAAGGCGCCGCCACCCAATATGACCTCGTCGACGCGATCAACGGCGAAGACAAGATCACGCTGAACTTCGACGGCCAGCAGATCAAGGGCAAAGAAGCCAACGTGTCGGTCAAGGAAGTCAACGCGACGGTTGAAGTGAACACCGATGCAGGCTTTGACGTCGAGACCATCAACCTGACCATCAACGATGACAAGGCTGGATTCGAGTCGAACCTGACGGACCTGATCGGCGACGGTACCAAGACGCTGAACATCAAGGGCGGCCAAGCCGGCCTGAACTTTGGCATCGTGGGCGCCCTGGATTCGACGCTGACGACCATCGACGCTTCCGGTGCGCTGGCCAACCTGAGCCTGAACATTTCGGAATCCGACCAGCAGGTCGACGTCAAGCTGGGCTCTGGCAACGACGTGCTGAACGTCGGCGACTCGCTGCGCACGGGTGACGTGATCGACGGCGGCGCCGGTGCTGACAAGATCGTCGCCGTGTTCGATGCGAACGCGACCGTGGCTGAAGCCAACCGTGCACCGACGATCAATCGCGTCGAGACCCTGGATGCTACGTTCTTGAACGCTGTTCACCTGGACGGCACCAACATCAACGACCTGGCGACCATCAACCTGAAGGCGTCGGCCGGCCGCGCGGACTTCAACAACTTCGACAGCACGCTGAAGACCCTGAACATCCAGGGCAACCTGGCGCAGGGCGTCGAAGTCGACTACGACGGCCAAGGTCTGACCACGCTGGACATCAACATCGAAGGCAAGACCACTTCGATTGGCAACGCCGGTAACCCGGCTGGCATCCGCGTGATCAACGCCGACAAGGTGGCCCTGGCTCACAACGGCACCGAGAGCGTCGTGATCGCTCGTGGCCTGCAGGTGGATGATTCGTTCTCGGGTCGCTACACCACCGATCTGTCGATCACCAACAACTCGGTCGGCGATCTGACGATCGACGGTAACAACTTCACGGATAGCGTCATCCTGGACGGCGACACCGTGCAGCGCCTGACGATCAAGTCGAGCAACGTCGGCGATATCACCCTGGGCAATTCGGCCATCAGCCTGATGGACGAGGCGTCGAATCTGCAGAACCTGGTGATCGAGTCGGCTACCGACAGCGACATCGTAGTCGGCCAGGTTGGCGACTGGCGTGCTGCTGGCGATCTGGAAACCGTGAAGATCAGCGCCGGCATCAGCTCGGAAGTGACTTCGTGGGGCATCGATGCTGCCGGCGCCGACAAGCGCGCGACGATCACCAGCATCGACATCGCGGCGGCAGCCTCGGGGCATGTGCACCTGAATGGTGTCGGTTTCGAGAACGGCGGCGAATGGCTTGAGGCGGCATCGGTCAACCTGCTGAAGGTCGACGTGGCTGCCGGTGCTTCGCTCAATGGCAACGCCCTCGTTAGCGAAGTCGTCGTCGGTGCAGGTGTCGACGGCTCGAACCTGTTCGTGAACGCCTCTGAACTGGCCCGTCTTGACCTTGATGAGCAAGCTGGCGCCGACAGCAAGCTCATTCTGTCGGGCAAGGGCGAGGTGACTGGCTTCGCGTTCGCCGACAACAACTTCGCCACGATCGACGCATCCGCCCTGAAGGGCAGCGGCGTGACCATCGTGATGGAGAACCCGTCGAGTGCTAGCAGCTTCACGTTCATCGGCTCCGACGCGGCTGACACGGTCTATGCCTCCAACGCAGCGGACGTGCTGAACGGTGGCGCTGGCAACGACACGATCTATGGTAACGACGGCGATGACAGCATCAGCGGCGGGGCGGGCATTGACAGTCTGTTCGGCGGCGAAGGCAAGGACGAGATCGACGGTGGTGACGGTAGCGACTTCATTTCCGGCGGTCACGGATCTGACGTGTTGACCGGCGGAGCAGGTGCAGATACGTTCTACTTCAACTTCACCAACAACGCGGCTGAAGCTGGCAAGTCGACCGACCCGGATCTGAAGCAGGACTACATCACCGACTACACCTTCGGCACGGACAGGATCCAGATCGATGTGGCAGACCCGATTCCGTTCAATGTCATCGGCTTCGACATCGCGATCACGAACGGTTCCGCCCAAGGCGTTATCAGCAGCAGCCCGTTGACCCTGGTGAATGGCGTTGAAGTTGTCGCGCGCATTGGCAACTACAACGCAGATGGCACGTTCAACTACACCGACAGTGGCAAGGACGTCCAACTGCTGTTCAACAACAACGGCGACGGCTTCTCGGTGCTCGACGCGACGACCAATAACGGTCTGAACGCTTTCAACCAGGCCGAGCATGAAGTGGCACTGCTGGGTGCTGCCGATAAGCTCGGCAGCATCGGCCAGGCCGACTTCGCTTGGGTTTAAGCTGTTGTAGTTCCATGTAGTTCCATGTAGTTGGCTGTAAAAGGGGCTGGCACAAGCCAGCCCCTTCTCCTTGACGGCAGAAAATTCCACTCAATGCGGGATCTCATTCCTTGCCGCCCCTCATTGAAGCAAGCCCACAACCATGTCGCCCTCTTCGCAGCGAAACTACGCAACTGAGCCAGCGCACCAGCCACAAGCAATCAGCCAGACGCCGCCAATTCCTGTTGTACTCATCCTCCGGCAAGAGGACGGCTGGTACGTCAAACTCGTCACTGCGGACCATGACGTTGTGCTAACCGAGTCCTTCATGACGAAGCTGGACGCTGTAGAGGCAGCGAGGCAGGTATTCCCCCGCTTCCCGATTGCCGAACAACCCGAAAGCGATCGATAGCCAGCACTTTTCAGAAGAGACCCGCAGGATCCTTATTTCTATTCCAGCTATAGGCGATCAACTTACTGCTGGCGATGTTCCTTTCCACCTCCAACGGTGTAGTCGATCCCCAAGGACCCCACCTCGAAGCGACTGAAGATCCCATAGACGGTGCTAACTTCGCTCGGCCTGCCGTTCAGAGCATGCCGCTTGCGCGCTGACTCCTTAACTGCGGTTCATATGAACGTAGCTGGTGTGTGAACGTCCACCGCGGCATTTTCGGCAAGTAGAAGTTCGCTTCGCTCCCGTCTTGTAGTTCAAGCAATAGGGCGAGTCTCCCTTCCATCTCGACCGCTCCGACTTTCACGACGCTTGGAGTATGTGCGTCGTCCCAGTCTTCTGGCTCGAGGATTGGATAGTGACCACCGAATACCAAGCCTTCGCTAATAGGAATATTATCGAGCATCCAGATGGCGGCCCCCCTGGGTATGCGAACCGCACGTGCGGAGATACCAAGATCAAACCTCGCTACCAGGAACGAACCATCCCTTGCACATCCAAGATTGCAGCCGTATACGGCGTCAGGCCTGGTTTGCGAACTCGTTCCGTCGGTCATACGTGGCTCCTTGAGTGGTGAGTTTGCGCAGGCATGTCTACGCTGGATACAGTCCTACCAGAAGCGGACAAAAACGAACGTGCCGGCTATCACACTCCGCGTGGAAAGCTCCTACGACACCGGACATGGAATGGAATGTCGCTAGTACAACATCCCGTAAACAGGTTTAATAATTATCGGGCTGCAAGTACGGCTGCAGGAGCGTGACGAGCCCGTAGGCTTGCGTGACCATCTGCTCGTGGGCGAGCAGGCTGCGCAGTTGCCGCAGCAGTTCGGCAGCGTGATGTTTGGCGGGTAAGGCTGGCATGCGCTCGCGCAGGTGCGCGGTGCTGGTGTGGCTCGCATGGCGCAGCACCCGGCGTGGTCAGACTGGGGCCGTCCCGTAGCCCCAGGAACAGTCGGGACGATAGCTGCTTAGGGTGGTCCCCACATTGGTCATGTAGTCCACTATCGGTCGACCCAAAAAAGCGCCGAGCCGCGGGGAAGGGCTCGGCGTGTCGCTAATTGCCAACGAGGTCACTGTCAGCGATTGGAATGGTACGGGC
Organism: Cupriavidus sp. SK-4; assembly: GCF_000611125.1. Lineage (NCBI taxonomy): Bacteria > Pseudomonadati > Pseudomonadota > Betaproteobacteria > Burkholderiales > Burkholderiaceae > Cupriavidus > Cupriavidus sp. SK-4. The sequence goes on along the minus strand of NZ_JFJW01000172.1, from coordinate 3,428 downwards.
TGTCATCGTTTGATGTGGTGACCTTTGTCACAACCTAATCGGAAGTGGGGCGGCGCACCTGAAGCACGTTGTCGCTCGTATGGCGTAGGCCAGTTGTTTATCTCAACAACTGCTTCGATGCCAGCCCGACGCGCAATGACGTCCTCACCGGCGACACTGGTGCGCTCCGCACGAGGCAATGCGCGCGGCGGGCAAACCGTTGCATTCGCCGCGAGGCAAAGAAGGACTAAGATCGGCCGATGAAAACGTTCATATCGCGAACGTCAGCCGTTCAGCGCGACGACAGGCCGTGCCGCTTGTGCCAGTCGGCCAGCGATTCCTCCGGCCAGGTGTCGCAGTGCACATGGCCTTTGCCCTTGGGCACGTCGACCCAGGGCGCGACCGATTCCAGCGAGGCCTCCACCACCTCCGGCGGGCGCGGCAGCGGCGTGTCGATGGCCGATGCATGCGGATACACCAGCTCCGGCCAGCGCGGGTCCCAAAGCCACAGCGCGCTGCCGCATTGCACGCAGAAATGCCGCTGTGCCGGCGAGCGCCGCGCGCGCTTGCCGGGCTCGCGCAGTACGGCGTGATAGACGCCCAGGTGCTTGCGCCCGCGCACGCGCAGCGTGGCCGCGTCGCCACCGATGTTGATCGCGTAGCCGCCACCGCCGGCCGTCTTGCGGCAGATCGAGCAATGGCAATGCATGTACGGACTGGGCGAATCGGATTCGAGCGAGAAGTGGACCGCGCCGCAATGGCAGGAGCCGTCGAGATGCATGGTGTGGGCCTTTGCACGGTGGCGTTCAGGACAGTCCATTGACTGTAGAAAACCCCCGGCAAAGTGCCAAGGCGGCGGTGATGGCTAAAGCGCCTTGCGGAACGTCAGGTTGATGCGCAGCCGCCCCAGCAGCGGATGGTCGCCGTCGGCCAGCGGCGCCACGCCGTGGAAGGCCAGCCGCGACGGTCCGCCCCATACCACCACGTCGCCATGCGCCAGCCGCACCCGCTGCGGACGGTCCGCGCGGCGCATGCCGCCGAACAGGAACACCGCGGGCAGCCCCAGCGAGACCGAGACGATGGGCGCGCTGAAATCGCGCTCGTCGCGGTCCTGGTGCAGCGAGAGCCGGGTGCCCGGCTCATAGCGATTGATGAGACAGGCATCCGGCTCGAAACCGGCAAAGCTCGCTTGCGCCGCGGCGGTGGTGGCCAGGTGCCGGAAACTCGCCGGCATCTCCGGCCACGGCTTTCCGTTCAGCGGATCGATGGGGTCATAGCGATAGCCGCGCGCATCGGAGACCCAGCCGACCGTGCCGCAGTTGACCATCGCCACCGACATTCTCAGCCCGCCGGGGGTGATCATGTGCCGCCAGGGCGCAAGCGCGCTGATGGCCTGGACGTCGGCCAGCAGCGCTTCGGCATCCGCACGGGCCAGGCCGCGCAGGACTACGGCGCCGTCGGCGAGGGGCTCGATGGCGGGGCTGGCGGGGCCGCTCGGTGGCAGGTCGTCGAACAGGTCGAAAGTCATGGGTGGAGGATTGCGGACGCCCTGGCGCGGTCAGGCAACCGTCAGTTCCAGCCGCTTCCCCAGCGCCCGGAATGCGGCCTCGATCGTATCGATCTTGGTCGCATGGTCCAGGTTGACGATACGCTGCACCTCTTGCTTGCGCGTATGCAGCCGGCGCGCCAGTTCCGCTTGCGTCACGCCCTGCGCGATCATCTCGTTAAGCAGGAGCACCTTCGCCGACACGCTGGCCGGCAGTTCAACCAGATGCTGGCCGCGTTTTGCCTTCGACGGCAGCGGCACCGGGCGGCCATCTTCGAAATAGAACTCCATGGCCGTGGCGAGCGCATCGGCGGCCATTTCGCGGGCCTGCTCGATGGTGTCGCCGCTGGTCAGGGCTTCGGGGATATCGGGAAACGACACAGCAAAGCCAGCGTCGTCCGGGACGATGTTGGCAGGAAAACGCAGCATATTGGGACTCCTTTGGCGACAAGGGCACGTTGGGGCGTGAGATTGAAGACTCATGACAGGCCGAGTTGCTTGAGAATCGCCTTGCGCAACCCCTCCCGGAACTCGTGGCTGGGATGCCGTGGCAGCCTGGTTTGCCTGCCATTGAGATACACCCTCACATGCTTCGCGCCTTCACTGAAGGTGGCGCCCTGTCCGGCGTGCCATCGCCGGAATTCACTCTGCTTCACCCGAATTTTCCTGCACCTCAGGGAAAATAAGGGTAAGCAAAAATGTTTACTGATTCTAGCAGCAATCCGTTAAATCTGGTTGCAGGATTGTGAGCGAAGTACATGAATCGCCCCGCCGCTGACATGACAAAGGCCGCCCCGTCGGGCGGCCTTGCTTTCTTCCGTGGCGCAATGACCACGCGCTACACAGCGCGAACTCAGGCAAACGTATCGATCTCGCCACGCCCGAGCACGCGCGCGGGACGCGCCGTCGTACTGGCCACTGCCGCCGGCTCAACAGCCGCGAGCGTGCCGGCACCAAAACCGGTTTGCCCGCGCCCATTCCCAGGTGCCTGCTGTTGCTGCCCGTTCCCATTGCCCGCCTGGCTGGCAAAGCCGTCTGCGCCCACCGAAGTCTGTCCAAGCTGGATGCCGCTTTCCGACAGTGCGGTGCGCAGGTGCGGCAGCGCCGCTTCCACCGCGGCGCGCACGGCCTGGTGGGGTGAGACGAACTGGGCCTGGGCCTGGTCGTTGACCACGTTGAGCACGACCTTGAGCGGTCCGAGATCGGGCGGGTTCAGCTGCAGTTCGGCGCTTTGCTGGCCTTGCGTGCTCATGCGGATCATCTGCTGGCCGAGGGCCTGCGGCCACTGGCTGTCGTACAGCTGCGGGGCGATCACAGGACGGGCGGCCGCAGCGGCTGCAGTAGCCGACGGGGCGGCCTGGCCGGCCAGCGCGGCGGCCACGGCTTGTGTGTTGTCGGGGCTGGCCGCAGCAGCCTCGCCGGTGCGGGCGGTAGCCTGTGCGACGGCGAACGGCGTTGCCACGGGCCTGGCATCGGCCGTGCCGGGGCTGGCGGCGAGCGGATCGGCGCGGTGCTGGGCGATGCCGCTGTCCGGGCGATTGCCCGATCCGCCGGCAGACTGGCCGCTGGCGTCCTGCTGCTGGACGGCCAGCACGCCGCCCGGGATGGCCTGGGTCGTGCCGGCCTTGCCGTCGGTGCCTGCGCCGGTGTTGGCCTGCATCGCGGCGCGCTGGGATGCGATGGTGGCCAGCGTGTCGGCTACCGAAGGCTGTGCGGGCCGGGCTTCGGTGGTGACGACCTGCAGCGTGTCCGGCAGCGGCGTGGCGGCCGCCGGCGTGGCATCGGCCTGGGCATCTGCCGTGGCCGGCTGCGCGGCATTTGCCAGCGCCGCCTGCAGTGCGGCGGCGCCGCCGGTGTCGGCAACGCCGGCGAGCGCGGAAGCCGCCGCGCCGGCCGGCGCGGC